>NZ_JBPQTS010000135.1:0-20874 GCF_051386455.1 Streptomyces sp. URMC 124 | reverse complement strand
GGCGGCGGTGGGCGTGGGGGGCATGACGGGGCTCCTCGTATCGGGGACAGGAACGATGAGGGAACCAGGTTAGGTACCCCTAATCGATACTTGCAAGTTCAAGTTCTTGATTCATTGTGCCGGACCGCCCCACTGGGCGAAAGCTTTGGGGAAGGGTGGCTCAGCAGCCGTCGGGGCTCAGCAGCCGTTGAGGACGGCGGCCAGCTTCTCCTTCTCGGCGGAGTCGACGGTCAGCTTGTAGTAGTGCTTCACCGTGACCCACATCCGCGCGTACGTGCAGGCGTAGGAGTTCAGGGGCGGCATCCACTGCGCCGGGTCCTTGTCGCCCTTGGCCTGGTTGACGCGGTCGGTCACGGCGATCAGCTGCGGCCGGGTCAGGTCGTTGGCGAACGCCTGGCGCTGCGCCGTGGTCCAGGTGCTGGCGCCCGAGCGCCAGGCCTGGGCGAGCGGCACGATGTGGTCGATGTCGATGTCCTGGGCGTCGTGCCAGGTGGCGCCGTCGTAGGGGGAGGCCCAGGTGCCGGAGACGGCGGCGCACTTGGCGTCCTGCTGCACGTCCTCGCCGTCGCGCTTGAGGACGACCTCGCGGGTGTTGCACTGCCCGGACTGGGTGCTCCAGTGCGGGAACTTCGCGCGGCTGTAGCCGTCCATGGAGCCCTCGGGGCTCACCTTCAGCTCGCCGAGGTAGCCCCGGACGGTCGCGGCGTCGGGCGGGGTGGGCGGAGCGGCGTGGGCCGTGCCCCCGCCGAGGGCGAGCGAGCCGACCAGCGCGGCGAGGCTGCACGCAACGGCGGCGCGACGCGCGTAGAGACCGCGCGCGACGGGGGAGGTGCGTATGGCGGACATGGGAACTCCCTGTGGAGTGGGGGGTCTTCGGCCGTCGGGAGCGGCCAGGATCGCGGCGCCCGGTTTCCGGGGGGTGATCGCCAGGTAACAGGGTGGCGACGCGATCATGACAAGGCAAGGGTCCGTTCACGTGACCTTGACCGCGCCCGGCGCCGCCTCGCGGCGGTCTTCTGACACGCCGCCATGCGACCGTCGGTAACCGGCCGTTCGGGCCGCCTAGGGTGGTCCGCGTGCTCGCCGCCGCAGCGTTGCTGCCCGTCAACGCCACGCTCGCCGTGGTGCTCGCCGCCCTGCTCGCGGCCGCGGTGGCCGTGGCGGCCGTCGCACGGCTCGGCGACGGCCGGGGGCGCGGGCACGCCCGGTCGATCGCCGTCGCCGGCGTGCGCGCCGCCGCCCAGCTGGCGGCGGTCTCCGCGCTCATCGGCTGGGTGGTCCGTGCCGTTCCGCTCCTGCTCTGCTTCGTCGTGCTGATGTTCGCCGTCGCGGTGCGGACCGCCGGGCGGCGCATCACCGGCAACCGCACCTGGCGGTGGGCCGCGGTGCCGATCGGCGCGGCGGTGCTGCCGGTCGTGGCCCTGCTGCTGCTCACCGGGCTCGTGCCCCTGGAGGGCGTCGCCCTGATCCCGGTCACCGGGATCCTCATCGGCGGCGGGCTCACGGCGACGGTCCTCGGCGGCCGGCGCGCCCTCGACGAGCTGCACACGCGCCACGGCGAGGTCGAGGCCGGCCTGGCGCTCGGCCTGCCCGACCGCGACGCCCGCCTGGAGATCGCCCGTCCGGCCGCGTCCGACGCCCTGCTGCCGGGCCTGGACCAGACCCGCACCGTGGGTCTGGTCACCCTCCCGGGCGCGTTCGTGGGCATGCTGCTGGGCGGCGCGTCACCCCTGCTCGCGGGCGCGGTGCAGCTGTTCGTCCTGGTCGCGCTGATGGCCGTGCAGGCCGTGGCCGTCGCGCTCGTCCTGGAGCTGGTGGCGCGGGGGCTGCTCCACCGGGACGAGCCCGGCGGCCGGGGAGGGGATCACGGCCAGGAGGGAGCCGGTGGCGGCGGTGAGGGGGCCGCGGCGGGCCGGGCTCGGCCATGGCGCCGCCGGTCGCGTACCCTGAACGGAGCAGAAGGGGAGTAGCTCTTCGCCGGACCGTCGACATACTGCCGAGCTCGCCTCGGCCGGCGCCCGGAGGCAGGCGCGTTCCGCGCCCGCCAGCGAGACCTTCGGCCGCAGTGTCCACGACGCTGCCGTGCCGAAGCGACCCCTGATCCCGCTCAGGTCCCCTCGGTGCGGCAGCACCCATCCGACTGAGGGAATGCCTCCGTGTTCAGCATCACCGTCGCCGCCCTGGCCTTCGGCGTCGTCTTCCTCGCCGAACTGCCCGACAAGACCGCCCTGGCCGGCCTCATGCTCGGCACCCGCTACCGCGCGGGTTACGTCTTCGCGGGGGTCGCCGCCGCCTTCGCCGTGCACGTCGCGCTCGCCATCGCCGCCGGCAGCGTCCTGACGCTCCTGCCGCACCGCCTCGTGCAGTGCGTGGTCGGCCTGCTCTTCCTCGCGGGCGCGGTCATGCTCCTGTTCAAGAAGGACGAGGAGGACGAGGAGCTGCGCAAGCCCGCCGACCAGTCCTTCTGGAAGGTCTCGGGGGCCGGCTTCATGCTGATCCTCGTCGCCGAGTTCGGCGACCTCACCCAGATCATGACCGCCAACCTCGCGGCCCGCTACGACGACCCGCTGTCGGTGGGACTGGGCGCCGTACTGGCCCTGTGGGCCGTCGCGGGCCTGGGCATCGTCGGCGGCCGCACCCTGATGAAGTACGTGCCGCTGGCGCTGATCACGAAGGTGGCGGCCGTGGTGATGCTGGGGCTCGCGGGCTTCAGCCTGTACGAGGCCGTCGCGGGCTGAGCCGGGCGGCGTCCGTCCACCGGCCCGGGGCGTGAGCCCGGGCCGGTCGGGCCGTGACGTGGAGGCCGGTCGGGCCGTGACGCGAAGGCCGGTCAGGCCGTGACGTGGAGGCCGGTCAGGCCGTGACGTGGAGCGTGAGGACGCCGTTCGCGTCCGCCTCCACGCGTATCCGGGTCAGGTCCGCGACGTGGACGTCCGGGCCGTGGGCCGCCGCGCGCGGGCCGACGCCCACCACGCGCATGCCCGCCGCCCTGCCGGCCGCGATGCCCGCCTCGGAGTCCTCGAAGACGATGCAGTCCGCCGGGGCGAAGCCCAGGGCCGCGGCGCCCTTGAGGAAGCCCTCGGGGTCCGGCTTGCTCGCGCCGACGGACTCCGCGGTCACGCGGACCTCCGGCATCGGCAGGCCGGCCGCGCCCATGCGGGCCTCGGCCAGGGCGCGGTCGGCGGAGGTGACCAGGGCGTGGGGGAGCGTGGCGAGGGAGGCCATGAAGGCCGGGGCGCCGGGGACGGGGACGACGCCGTCGACGTCGGCCGTCTCGGCGGCGAGCATCCGGCGGTTGTCGGCGTGGTTCTGCTCCATCGGGCGGTCCGGGAGCAGCACGGCCATCGTGGCGTAGCCCTGGCGGCCGTGGACGACCTTCATCACCTCGTCGCCGTCGAGGCCGTGCTCGGCGGCCCAGCCGCGCCAGCAGCGCTCGACGACGGCGTCGGAGTTGACGATCGTCCCGTCCATGTCCAGGAGCAGGGCGCGGGCGGTCAGCGTGGTCGTGGTGGGGGCGTAGGCCTGCATCGACGGCTCCAGGGCGCGGGAGAAAGGCAGAGCGGCCCCGCCCGCCGGTCAGGGAATACGGGCGGGGCCACTTTGTTTCCTAACGATACAAAAAGTCCCGCCCGGAAAGCCAATGGCCTACCCCGGCGGGCCGTACGGGGTGATCCGGACCACGATGGAAGAGCGTTTTTCGCGAGCGGTTCCGTAGGTCCGCTTCCGTAGTGCCCGTTCCGTAGTGCCCGCCCCGTAGTTTCAGGAGACCCCCAGGAGCGCCCATGGCGGACGACACCCCGGGCCCCTCCGTGGCCACGGAGCCCGAGCCCCTGCCCGCGCCCGGCGAGGGGCAGTCCCGGCGCACCGTCCTCGTCGCCATCGGGGCCCTGCTGCTGGGCATGCTGCTGGCCGCCCTGGACCAGACGATCGTCTCCACCGCCCTGCCCACGATCGTCAGCGACCTCGGCGGGCTCGAACACCTCTCGTGGGTCGTCACCGCCTACCTGCTCGCCTCCACCGCCGCGACCCCCCTGTGGGGCAAGCTCGGCGACCAGTACGGGCGCAAGAAGCTCTACCAGACGGCCATCGTCATCTTCCTGCTCGGCTCCGTGCTGTGCGGCATCGCCCAGAACATGGGCGAGCTCATCGCCTTCCGCGCCCTGCAGGGCCTCGGCGGCGGCGGGCTGATGGTGCTGTCGATGGCGATCGTCGGCGACCTCGTGCCGCCCCGGGACCGCGGCCGCTACCAGGGCCTGTTCGGTGCCGTCTTCGGCGGTACGAGCGTGCTCGGCCCGCTCCTCGGCGGCCTGTTCGTCGACCACCTCAGCTGGCGCTGGGTCTTCTACATCAACGTCCCCATCGGCGTCGTCGCCCTCTTCACCATCGCCGCCGTCCTGCACATCCCGGTCCGCCGCACCCCGCACCGCATCGACTACCTCGGCACGTTCCTCATCGCCGCCGTCGCCACCTGCCTGGTCCTGATGACCTCCCTCGGCGGCACGACCTACCCCTGGTCGTCCTGGCAGATCATCGGCCTCGGCGTGCTCGGCGTGGCACTGCTCGTCCCCTTCGTGCTCGTCGAGCGCCGCGCCGCCGAGCCCGTCCTGCCGCTGAAGCTCTTCCGGATCCGCACCTTCACCCTCTGCTCGGTGATCGGCTTCGTCGTCGGCTTCGCGATGTTCGGCTCGATGACCTACCTGCCGACGTTCCTGCAGGTCGTACAGGGCGTCTCGCCGACCATGTCCGGCGTGCACATGCTGCCGATGGTCGCCGGGCTCCTCATCGCCTCGACCGCCTCCGGCCAGATCGTCAGCCGCACCGGCCACTACAAGACCTTCCCCATCGCCGGCACGGCCGTGATGACCGTCGGCCTGCTCCTGCTGCACCGGCTCGACACGGCCAGCAGCACCGGCGAGATGAGCGCGTACTTCTTCGTCTTCGGCTTCGGGCTCGGCCTCGTCATGCAGGTCCTCGTCCTCGTCGTGCAGAACGCCGTCGCCTACCGCGACCTCGGCGTCGCCACCTCCGGAGCCACCTTCTTCCGCTCCATCGGCGCCTCCTTCGGCGTCTCGATCTTCGGCACGATCTTCGCCAACAAGCTCGGGCCGCGCATCGCCGACGCCCTCGCCGGCACGAGCCCGCCCGCCGGCATCAGCGCCGACAAGCTCCAGGCCGACCCGCGGGCGGTCTCCGCCCTCCCGCCCGGAGAGCGGGCAGGCGTCCTCGCGGCCTACTCCGAGTCGATCACCGACGTCTTCCTCTACGCGGTGCCCGCCGCGCTCGTGGCCTTCGCGCTGGCCTGGCTGCTGCGGCAGGATCCGCTGCGCGGCAGCGTCACCGCCCCCGACTCCAGCGAGGTCATCTCCAGCAACCCCGTCGAGCGCTCCTCGCACGAGGAAGTCGCCCGCGCCCTGTCCCTGCTCGGCAGCCGCGAGGGCCGCAAGAAGATCTACGAGGTGATCACCGAGCGGGCCGGGCTCGACCTGCGCCCCGCCGCCAGCTGGATGCTCCTGCGCATGAACCGCTACGGCTCCGTCGAGCCCTCCCTCCTCTCCGAACGCGCCGACATCCCCCTGCGCACCGTCACCGAGGCCGCCATCCAGCTGGAGGTCCGCGGCCTCGCCCGCCGCGAGGGCCTGCCCCTGGTCCCGACCGACGAGGGCCGCCGCGTCGCGGGCCTGCTCTTCCGGGCCCGCGAGGAGTCCCTCGCCGAACTCCTCGGCAACTGGTGGACCCACGACCGCCCGACCGACCTCGACGCCCTCGTCCGCGAACTCACCGCCGAACTGTGCGGCTCGGACGCGGAACAGCCCCACGACGGCGACGCGGGCCCCCGCCGCGACCACGACGCACGCCGTGACCGACGGCAGGGGCCGTGAGGCCGCCGGGTGAGCCGGCAGACAGTGCCGCGTCGTGAACGCGTCTACATCCGCCAGGTGACCCCCTGGTGAAGGCGCCGCCGGACCATCGCCGTTCTCAGTAAGGTCTCAAGAGCTCTACGAGGGTGACCGAGCCGGGCGACCGGAGGAGCGGTTGGGCGTGGCGAATGCACAGCGAGGTGCACTGAGTGGTCCGACGAAGGAGGGTTCGGGGGTCCGCCTCGCCCTGGGAGGGTTGTGGGTCCTCGCCGGGGTGCTGGCGGCCCGTCAGGCCGTGGCGGTGCTGCGGCTGCCGCCCGAGCGGCGCTTCACCGACCTCGGCCGGTGGATCGGTGAGCACGGCGTTCTGCACGTCCGGGGCTCGCTCTACGACACCGACCGGTTCACCGGTCCCCCTTTCGAGGGGCTCGCGCTCAAACCGCTGACGAACGCGGCCGAGCACGGCCTCGGCATCGTCTGGACGTTCGGCACGCTCCTGCTCGTCGTGGCCCTGGCGCTCGCCGCCGCCCGCTGCCTGCCCGGCCCCGTCCCGCGGCGCACCGCAGCGCTCGCCGCCCCCGTCGCCGTGATCCTCACCGTGGCCTCGCTGCCCGTGCGGAACACGTTCACGCTCGGGCAGACCAGCATCATCCCCGTCCTGCTGGTGCTCCTCGGCTGCTGCCTGCCCCGCCTCGCGCGAGGGCCCGGCCGGACCGGCGGCCTGCTCGTCGGGCTCGCCGCGGCGCTGCAGCCCGTGGTGCTGCTCTTCGCCGCCCTGCTGTGGCTGACGGGCCGCCGCCGCGCGGCCGCCGCGGCCGGCGTCACCTTCGCGGCCTGCACCGGCACGGCGTGGGTGTTCCTGCCGGACGACTCGTGGACGTACTGGGTCCACCATGCCGCGGGCGCCGGTCTCGGCCACGCGGCCCATGGGCTCGCCAACCAGTCCCTGCACGGCCTGCTGCTCCGCCTCGGCCTGCACGGGCCGGCCGAGCTGGCCCCGTACGGGCTGCTGGCCGCGGCCGTCGCCGTGCTCGGCCTGCGCCGCGCCGCCCGCTACGCCCGCGACGGCCAGGTCCTGCTCGCGACCGCCGTCGCCGGCTGCACCGCCGTCGCGATCTCGCCGACGGCCTGGCAGCACCAGCAGCTGTGGATCCTGCTCGCGGTCGTCGGCCGGGTCGGCAAGCGCCGCGCCGACCGGCTGGTGTGGCCCGTGCTCGTCGTCCTGGTGATGACGCTCACGAGCACCGTGCTGATGCCCGACAACCCGTTCCTGCGCCCCCTGGGGAACAACGCCCCGCTGCTCGCCGCGCTCCTCGCGGCCTGCGTGGTGCCCTTCCTGCCGCGCACCGCGGAGGGCTGGGAGCGGCCCGTTCCGACACCGGTGGCCGAGCCGCAGCGGGGCCGCTTCGGCTGGGTGCCGCTCCTCCGCTTCTGGAAGCGCCCGCTGACGCGGCCGAACGTCCTGCTGGAGCTGATGCTGATACGGGTCGGCTACTGGGTCTACCAGTACGTCCGCGGGCAGGCGCCCGACGGGCGGGCCCTCGCGGAAGCCCACGGCCGGCAGATCCTCGGCGCCGAGGAGTTCCTGCACATGGACGTCGAGCACGGCTTCAACCACTTCGTGGCGGCCAGCGGCTGGCTCACGCGCGGCATGAACTACTACTACGGCACCTTCCACTTCCTGGTGCCGGTGTCCCTGCTGGTCTACCTCTACGTACGCCGCCCCGGCACCTACCGCTGGGCCAGGACCGCGCTGTCCCTGGCCACGCTGCTGGCGCTGGCCGGCTTCTGGGCCTACCCGCTCGCGCCGCCGCGGCTGATGCCCGGCCTCGGCTTCGTCGACACGGCCAACGGCCCGCAGGACCTCGACCATCCCGACTTCGGAGCGCTGACCGAGCTGTCCAACCAGTACGCGGCCATGCCGTCGCTGCACATCGGCTGGTCGCTGTGGTGCGGGGTCGTGATCGCCGTCGTCGCGCGGAAGCCGTGGGTGAAGTGCCTCGGCATGCTCTACCCGTCGCTGACGCTCGTGGTGATCGTCGGCACCGCCAACCACTACGTGCTCGACGCGGTCGGCGGTGCGCTCGTCGTGCTGTTCGGCTTCGCCGTCCAGTACGCGCTCAGCGGGCCCGGGCGGCAGGTGTCCGGGAAGGTGCCGGTGCCGGTGCCGGCGGCGCGCGGCGAGAGCGATCCGCTGCCGGGCGACCGGCCGTCGGCCGCCGGCGCGCAGGCGGCCAAGGGCTGACCTCGGAGCCCTCAGTCGCTGACGGTGATCTGGGAGGCCGGGTCGGTGGTGTCCGTGATGTCGTAGACGGCGTTGAACACCGACGACTTCGCGCTGGTCGGGCAGCCGAACCCGCCGGTGACCTTGACCGGGACCGTGGCGTTGGCGACCGTGAGCGTGGACGGGGCGCCGTTGGTGTAGGTGGCGACGATGTCCGCGGGCGCGTCCGGCGCGGCCGTGATGGTGCAGTTGGCCAGGCCCTTGGACTCCAGGACGAAGCCGCCGACCGGGATGGAGAGGGTCGCGCTGATCGGCGACCCGTACTGCATGGACACGCGCCACGTGCCGGACGTGGTCACGGTGGTGGTCACCCCGGCGATGCTGGCGGTGCAGCCGGAGTAGGTGGGCGGGTTGATGCTGCTGGAGACCGGGCCCGAGGGGTTGTGGTTGTCCGGCGCGTCCGGTATCCGGTTGCTGGCCGGGTCGGCCGAGGGCTGCGAGCTGGAGGCCGTACAGGTGGCGGTCACCGAACCGGCCTTGAACGTGGCCTTCCCGTTGAGCGTGGCCGCGAAGGAGTGCCCGGCCGGGGTGACGGTGGTCGAGCCCGCGGCCGGCCCCGCCTGGGCGCCCGCGGCACCGGTGAGGGTGAGGGCGGCGGTGACGGCCAGCCCGGCGCCGCAGGCGAGGAGCGCGCGGGGACGGAGTCTGCGAGAGGTCACGGAGGTCATCGGTTCTCCTTGTGTGGGAGGTGCGCGGGGGGATCGTGGCGCGGCCCGGCCGCACCGGCCTCACCAAAGCCACGGCCGGTACCGGCAACACCGGGCGAGCGGGCCTCGCCGGGTGCACCTGGGGTGCCGGGGGTTTTGGCGGTGCCGGGCCCACCGGGCGTGCCGGGCCGTTCTGCGTCGGCCGTGCCGGGCGCACCTGGCGTGCCAGGGCTGCCGAGTGCGTTGGTGGTGCCGGCGGTGCCGGCGGCGCTGGGCCCGTCAGGTGTGCCGGGGCCAGCGGGCGTGCTGGGGGTATGAGCGGTGTCGGCGGCACCGGGCCCGCCGGGACCACCGGGCGTGCCGGAGGTACGGGGCTCGCCGGGGGCGCGGGCCCCGTCGGCCGTGCCGGGCCCGCCGGGCGGCCCCGGGGTGTGGGCCGTGCCCGGCCCGACCGGCCCGCCGGGCCCGGCACGCCCGTCCGTGGTGCCGGGTGCGCCCGGCGCACCCGCAGGGCCGGGCGTGACCCCTGTTTCCGGTGTCGGCGCGGGCGCCGGCGCCGTCGGTTGCCAGGCGAAGATCATGCCGCCGCCGATGACGCCGAGGATCGTGCCGATGAGGAACCCGCCGAGGTTCGACATCACCAGCGCCGCGGCCGCGATCATGACGGTGACCACCCCGGCGAGCGCGCGGTACTGCGGTGCGAACCACGCGCTCAGCCCCATCAGCACCATGACCAGGCCCATCAGGACCGAAGGGATGCCCGCGATCCCCTGATGGAGCATGATCTTCAGCGGTGCCAGCGGGATGACGGAGATCTCCGTCCCCGCGAGCACGGTGGCGAGGCCGCCCCAGAAGGGCCGTGCCTTGCGCCACCGGCGCCACGCTGCCCACGGCCGGTGCCGATGCCGGGGTCGGGGACGGGCGACGGCGGGCCCGGTGCCGGCCGCCACGTCAGAAGCACTCCTGCTTGCCCTTGAAGACGTTCATCCGCAGGCCGGCGAGCTTGAACGTTCCTGCGTTGGTCGCCCACGCCACCTGCCGGACCTTCTTCATGCTGACGCGGTCCGCCTGCTGGGCGAAGAGGTCCTGCATGCCCTGCGCGTCGGCCGGTCCCTTGTCGAGCGTGGAGGCGTCGCGGCCGATCTCGATGTTCGTGAACTCGGCGTCGCCGCCGAGCTGGGTGGCGTCGATGAAGAGGTTGGTGGCCTTGACCGGGGTGCCGCTGCCGCCCGCCGTCAGGTTGAGGGAGATGTCCCCGATGACGGGCAGGTGGGTGACCACGGATTGGCAGAGCTTCTGCAGCTCGGCCTCCTTGATCGCGGTGACCGCGACGGGCAGCAGGTCGCCGCGGGCGTTGGTGTCCACGCCGCCGTACTGCGCGAAGCCCTTGCCCTCCAGGCTGTCGGCCGAGACCTTGAACTCCTGGCCGGACACGGCGAACGAGGCCGCGAGGGCCCCTTCGGCGAGCGCGACGGCCAGGGCCGCGGTGGCGGCGAAGCCGGGCACGGCCAGGACGGCGAACCTGCGCCACCTGACCCGTCCCGTGACCGGTCTGCCTTGCGCGTCCTTCATGCTGATCGTCCCCTCGGAGAGCCTCGGATGAGAGCTGCCGGACGGGTGGCCGCCGTGTCGCGCCGCATCGCGCGGGTCGGTGCTGTGACGGGCGTGGGGCGCAACGAAACGGGCCTGCCCGGAAGGTGTACCCGAGAGTAAGTCCGCGGCCGTCGCCGTACAAGGTCCCGGTACGGACTATTCCCTTACGGCACAAGGAAATTGACGATCAATCAGATATCGGAGACCGGTCACCGATAGTGGACCTTCAGCTCCTTGATCCCGTTCAGCCAGGCCGACCGCAACCGCCTCGGCTCGCCCGCGAGCCGGATGTCCGGGAGCACGTCGGCCACCGCGTCGAAGATGAGGCCGATCTCGAGCGCGGCCAGCGAGCGGCCGAGGCAGAAGTGCGGTCCGCCGCCGCCGAAGCCCAGGTGCGGATTGGGGTCGCGGGTGATGTCGAAGACCTCCGGGTCCGCGAAGACCTCGGGGTCGTTGTTGGCGGAGGCGTAGAAGATCCCCACGCGCTGACCCGCGCGGATGCGGGCGCCGCCGAGCTCGGTGTCCTGTGTGGCCGTGCGTTGGAAGGAGACGACGGGCGTCGCCCAGCGGACGATCTCCTCCGCGGCGGTCGCGGGGCGCTCGCGCTTGTAGAGCTCCCACTGGCCGGGGTGGGTGAGGAAGGCGTGCATGCCGTGGCTGATGGCGTTGCGCGTGGTCTCGTTGCCGGCGACGGCCAGCAGCAGCACGAAGAAGCCGAACTCGTCGGAGGCGAGGTTGCCCTCGTCCTCGGCGGCGACCAGCCGGCTGACGATGTCCTTCGCCGGGCACTCCTTGCGCGCGGCGGCCAGGTTCATCGCGTACGAGATGAGCTCCGTCGCGGAGTGCGCGCCGACCTCCTCGGTGATGGCCAGCTCGGGGTCGTCGTAGCCGATCATCTTGTTGGACCAGTCGAAGATGCGGGCCCGGTCCTCCTGCGGGACGCCGATCAGCTCGGCGATGGCCTGCAGGGGCAGCTCGCAGGCGACGTCGGTGACGAAGTCGCCGCTGCCGCGCTCCCGCGCCGCGGCGACGATCGCCCCCGCGCGCCCGCGCAGGGCCGCCTCCAGGGAGCGGATCGCCCGCGGGGTGAAGCCGCGCTGCACGATCTGGCGGACGCGGGTGTGCTCGGGCGGGTCCATGTTGAGCATGATGAGCCGCTGGACGTCGATCTGGTCGCGGGATATGTGCTCGTTGAAGCGGATGATCGCGGTGTTGAGGGCGGCGGAGTAGAGGTCGGGCCGGGTGGAGACCTCCTTCACGTCCGCGTGCCGCGTGACCACCCAGTAGCCGTCGTCGTCGAAGCCGGCGACGCCGTGGGGCTGGGCGTTCCACCACACCGGCGCCGTGCCGCGCAGGGCCGCGAACTCCGGGAGGGGAACGCGGTGGTGGTAGACGTCGGGGTCGGTGAAGTCGAAGCCGTCGGGGAGCGCGGGACAGGGCATCGGCCCTCCATCTCTGACGGGCCATCAGATATCTCCCGACGGTAGTGACGCACCCCCTGGGCGGCAAGGGAAAGGTGCGAGGCCATCTGTCGCGGGCGCAAGCCGTGCGCGACCCTTGCGTACCGGGGGTAGCGCTCATAAGACTGCGAGCGAACGAGCGGAATAAGAACGTGTTCTTGTTTGCCGGGGGCGCCGGGACGCCCAGCGGATGCCACGAGAGGACGAACCATGGCCGCGGAACCCGTCATCGTCGAAGCCGTACGCACCCCCATCGGCCGGCGCGGAGGCACGCTCGCCAATCTCCACCCCGCCTACCTGCTGGGCGAGACCTACCGGGAGGTGCTCGCCCGCACCGGGATCCAGCCCGACTGCGTCGAGCAGATCGTCAGCGGCACGGTCACCCACGCCGGCGAGCAGTCGATGAACCCCGCGCGCACCGCCTGGCTGGCCATGGGCCTGCCCTACGAGACCGCGGCCACCACCGTCGACTGCCAGTGCGGCTCCTCGCAGCAGGCCAACCACCTGATCGCCAACATGATCGCGGCCGGTGTCGTCGACATCGGCATCGCCTGCGGCGTCGAGGCCATGTCCCGGGTGCCGCTCGGCAGCGGCTCCAAGCACGGGCCGGGCAAGCCCTTCCCCGACGAGTGGAGCGTCGACCTGCCCAACCAGTTCGAGGCCGCCGAACGCATCGCCCGCAAACGCGGCCTGACCCGGGAGCACGTCGACGGACTCGGCCTCCTCTCCCAGCAGCGGGCCGCCCGCGCCTGGGCCGAAGAGCGCTTCAAGCGGGAGACGTTCGCCGTCCAGGTGCCGACGACGGAGGAGGAGCAGTACGCGGGGCAGGGCATGTGGCGGCTCGTCGACCGCGACGAGGGGCTGCGCGACACCAGCACCGAAGCGCTCGGCGGCCTCAAGCCCGTCATGCCCACCGCCGTCCACACCGCCGGCAACTCCTCGCAGATATCCGACGGCGCGTGCGCGCTGATGTGGTCGTCCAAACGGATGGCCCGCGCGCTCAAACTGCGCCCCCGGGCCCGCATCGTCGCCCAGGCGCTCGTCGGGGCCGACCCCCACTTCCACCTCGACGGCACGATCGACGCCACCCGCGCCGTCCTCGGCAAGGCGGGCATGTCGCTCCGCGACATCGACCTCGTGGAGATCAACGAGGCCTTCGCCTCGGTCGTCCTCTCCTGGGCCCAGGTCTTCGAACAGGACCTGCAGAAGATCAACGTCAACGGCGGCGCGATCGCCCTCGGCCACCCGGTCGGCGCGACCGGGGCCCGTCTGATCACGACCGCACTGCACGAGCTGGAGCGGGCGGACAAGGAGTTCGCGCTGATCACGATGTGCGCGGGCGGGGCGCTGGCGACGGGCACGATCATCCAGCGACTGTGACCCCCGCCATGCCGCCGGCCGTGTCGCCGCCCCGCTGATCGGTCATACCCTCCAACGTATTGGATCTCATACATGCGTTCGGGGGGAATCGATCGTGATCAGACGCGCCACGGCGGCGGACGCCGCCAGCCTCACGGCCCTGGTGCGCGGCTCGGGCGCCTACCGGGACGGCTACGAGGCGATGGTCGAGGACTACGAGGTCACCGCGGACTACATAGCGGCCCACGAAGTCTTCGTGGCCGAAGGGGACGACGGCGCGCTCCTCGGCTTCTACGCCCTCCTCCTCGGCCCGCCCGCCGAACTGGACCTCATGTTCGTCGCGGACACGGCCCAGGGCCTCGGCGTGGGCCGCCGCCTGGCCACCCACATGAAGACCCGCGCCCACGCCGTGGGCCTCACCGGCGTACGCGTCGTCTCCCACCCGCCGTCCGAAGGCTTCTACCGCAGCGTGGGCGCGCACCGCACGGGGACGGTGCGCGCGACGGGGGCGACCACGTGGGACCGGCCGGAACTGGTGTTCGCGCTGGGATGACGGCCCGTGAAAAATCGGGGTGCCGGTGGACCACACGCGCCACTATGGTGGCCCGATGGCGTCGATCAAGCAGGTCCAAATCACCTTCGACTGCGCGGAGCCCGAGCGCGTCGCCCGCTTCTGGTGCGAGGTGCTGGGGTACGTCGTACCCCCACCGCCGGAGGGGTTCGCCACGTGGGGCGACTACGACCGCTCGCTGCCGCCCGAGCGCCAGGGTTCGGCGTTCGCCTGCGGCGACCCCTCGGGCGTCGGACCGCGCCTGTACTTTCAGCGCGTCCCCGAAGGCAAGGTCGTCAAGAACCGGGTCCACCTCGACGTGCGGGTCGCCACCGGCCTCGTGGGCGAAGAGCGCCTCGCCGCGCTCGAGGCCGAATGCGCACGGCTGGTCGCGCTCGGCGCGGTGCGCGAGCGGGTGCTTCTCGCCGACGAATACAACGAGTCGTGCATCGTGATGCAGGACGTCGAGGGCAACGAGTTCTGCCTCGACTGAGGCGGGTGCCGTGACCGGTGGGCGGTGCGCGGGACATCAGCCGGGCGTGATCAACCGCCGGCCGTCGTGGATGCGCACATGCGGGGTGTCGTCGCCGAGGGCGTCCAGCAGCCGGACCGCGTACGCCTCCGTCATCGCCGAGGCGAGCTCGTCCGGTGCCATCCAGGAGACGGCGGCGGACTCGGCGGACGTGCGTTCGCTGCCGCCCACGGGAGTGCACCGGAAGACGAGGGCGATGATGCCGCGCGCCATGTTCTTGTAGACGCCGGTCAGTTGCTGCACCTCGACGTCGATGCCGGTCTCCTCCAGTACCTCCCGCCGGGCCCCCGCCTCCGGCGCCTCGTCGATCTCCAGCACTCCACCGGGCAGTTCCCAGCGGCCGTTGTCGGCCCGCCTGATCACGAGCACGCGCCCGTCCCCGCGCACGACGGCTCCTGCGACCGAGACGGAGTGGAGGGGTGTGGGCCTGCGAAACTGGGCTGCCGTACTCATGTGGACGAGGATAGAAGGGCAGAGAACCATGGACAGTGAGGCCCTTCGGTACTCGGGGAAGCCGCGGTACCTGCAGATCGCGGACGATCTCGCCGAGCAGATTCGCACCGGCTCGCTCGCTCCCGGCGCCCAGGTTCCCAGCGAATCCGAGGTGATGGGCCGGTATGGGGTCTCGCAGGGCACTGTGCGCAAGGCGATTGCCGAACTCCGCACGGCCGGGCTGGTAGAGACGCACCATGGGCGCGGTACCTATGTGAGGAGCCTGCCTCCCGTGAGGAGAAAGTCTTCCGACCGCTTTCGTCGGTGCCACCGTAAGGCGGGCAAGGCGGCTTACCTGGCGGAGACCGAGGCGGCGGGCCACACCCCCGGTGTTCATGTGCTGTATGTCGGCCCTACGGATGCTCCGGTGGGCATCGCCGAACGGCTGGGTGTTTCCGAGGGGAGTAAGGTCCTTGCCCGGCGTCGCCGGTACTTCACCGACGGCATCCCCACGGAGGAGGCCACTTCCTACCTCTCCTGGCCCGTAGTCGAAAGCATTCCTGAACTCCTGCGAGACAACCCCGGCGGGGGTGGCATCTACGCTCGACTTGAAGAGCATGGTCACCGGCTTGCCGAGTACGTCGAGACGGTTCGGGCCCGGCTGGCCACCAAGCAGGAAATGGCCGCTCTCCAGCTCAGTCCCGGAGCTCCGGTGATCCACCTGGTCCGTGAGGCGGTGACCACCGAGGGCAGGGTCGTGGAGGTGTGTGACACGGTCATGGCTGCAGACCGATTCGTCCTCGACTACCGGATTCCTGCCTGTGACTGACGAGACGAGTTCATAGGCCTTGTAACTCACAGGAGTGACAACGGATTGACCAGGCTTCAGGTGCTGGGCACTCTGTGAGTCAACTCATATACATGAGTGAAGGAGTCGAAGGGGTGGGGATGTCATATCGAGTGGGCGCGTACGTGGTGGACACCCGGGAGGACCGGGTGGCCCAAGTGATCGGGCACCGGGGTTCGCGGGTGCAGGTGCGTACGCCCGGCGGTGGGCTCGAATGGGAGGTGCCCACATCCGTACTGCGGCTGGCCATGGGGCAGGAGCGGGACGCGTTCCGGGCCCTGGCCAACAGAGACGGCGCGCACTGGTCGGGCTGCGCCCGGTGCGCCGAGCTGGACGCGGCGTGGCGCGCGGCATCCGCGGCCGGGGAGCGGACGAACGCGGCCGTCGACGCCCTGAGCAGGTTCCGTAACCACTGGCGTTTGGGCCACGCCGTAGCGGAGGGAGCGCGCGAAAATGGGTAAGAAGGACTTCGAGGACGCGGGGGAGCCGTGGGACCCGCAGGCCAACCAGGATCAGGTCACCGATTGCGACACCCGTGTCTCGCAGAACGGTGACGTCCACAGCTCGGCGGCGGATGACAGGGACCGGGACGGGCGATGAAGCGGGGCGAGGATCTGATCCGGGATCTGCGGGAGCAGGGGTTCGTGCGGTGCGAGACCACCTCGGACGGCAAGGCCGTGGTCATGCGCAGGCGTGACCGGTGGACCGTGGTTCCCCTTCGGTGGCTCACCGATGAGGCCGTGGACACCATCAAGGCTCAGGCCGGGATCGGCCTCCTCTGAGGGCGCCCGAAAATTCCGCGTGGGCGCCGGGCGTGCCGTGCGACCATGCCCGCATGAGCGGCACCCCTTCCTCCGTCACCCGCCCGTGCGTCGTCGCCCCGCAGTCCGTCCGGTCTCCCGAGGCCGTGGACCTGATGCGGGATTACATGACCGAGGTCGCCGATCGCTGGTTCCTGCTCCACGAGGACCGGGTCACCACGCCGGAGGAGGTCGAGGGGTACGTCGCCGAGGAGCCGCACGACGATCTCGCGCCGCCCGCGGGTGTGCTGCTGGTCGCCCGGCAGGGTGGGGAGCCGGTGGGGTGTCTGGGGCTGCGGTGGTTCGATCGGGGGCGGGGGACCGCCGAGCTGAAGCGGATGTTCGTGCGGCCGGCCGCACGCGGGCTCGGGGCCGCGCCCGCGCTGCTGGCCGCGGCGGAGGCCGTCGCGCGGGAGTGGGGCGCCGAGCGGATCGTGCTGGACACGCGCAAGGATCTGGTGGAGGCGATCGCGCTGTACACCCGGCACGGGTTCGCCCACGTCCCGCGCTACAACACCCCCGAGGACAATCCCTACGCCGAGGTGTGGATGGGCAAGGAGCTCCTGGGCTGACACCGGCCCGGACGTTGCTGCACGTAGTGCAGCGAATGCGTTACGTTACGACGTGTGGAGCCTCTCGTTTCGCCGGTCGGTTCGCACAACGAGTGGGATCCGCTGGAGGAGATCGTCGTCGGGCGCCTCGACGGCGCGACGATCCCTTCCGCCCACCCCGTCGTGGCCAGCAACCTCCCGCCGTGGGCGGCGCGGCTGCAGGGGATCGCCGCCGGGTTCCGGTACCCGCGCTTCCTGGTCGAGCGGGCACAGGACGAGCTCGACCGGTTCATCGCCCTCCTGCAGTCCTTCGGCGTCACGGTCAGGCGCCCGGACCCGGTCGACCACAAGCGGCGCTTCGGCACCCCCGACTGGTCGTCGCGCGGCTTCTGCAGCGCCTGCCCGCGCGACTGCATGCTCGTGATCGGCGACGAGATCATCGAGACCCCGATGGCGTGGCCCTGCCGGTACTTCGACACCCACCCCTACCGCACGCTCCTCAAGGACTACTTCCGGCGCGGCGCGCGCTGGACGGCGGCGCCGAAGCCGCAGCTCACCGACGCGCTCTTCGATGCGGATTACCGCCCGCCCGAGGCCGGCGAGCCCGTGCGCCGCATCGTCACCGAGTTCGAGCCGGTGTTCGACGCCGCGGATTTCGTCCGCGCCGGACGCGACCTGTTCGTCACGCCGAGCAACGTCACCAACCGCATGGGCATCGAGTGGCTGCGCCGCCACCTCGGGTCCGGCTACCGCATCCACGAGATCGAGAGCCGCAGCCGCAGACCCATGCACATCGACACGACGTTCCTGCCGCTCGCACCCGGCAAGGTGATGGTGAACCCCGAATACGTCGACGTCGACCGCCTGCCCGCCGTCCTGCGCTCCTGGGAGATCCTGATCGCCCCCGAGCCCGACCCGATCGACCACCGGCTGCTCAAGCTCACGTCGATGTGCGGGAAGTGGCTCAACATGAACGTCCTCGTGCTCGACGGGCACCGGGTGGTGGCCGAGCGGCACCACACCGGCATGCTGCGCGCGCTGGAGCGCTGGGGATTCGAGCCCGTCCCGTGCGACCTGCTGCACTACGCGCCGTTCGGCGGCTCGTTCCACTGCGCGACGCTCGACGTCCGGCGGCGCGGCGCGCTCGAGTCGTACTTCTCCTGACCCTGACCCTGGCCCTGGCCCTGGCCGTGCCCCTGGCCCCCGGCCGCGGGCGGCTGCTGCTCGCCGAACGTCACCGGCGCGTCGAACGCCGCCCTCCGCGTCGCCCGCCGCAGCGCCTTCAGGACCGTCGGGCCGAGCGTGAGCGTCGCCAGGACCGTCACGACCGCGCGCGGCACGTCCCAGCCCAGGGACGTCGCCAGGCAGTAGGCGACGAAGCGGGCGAGGTTCTCCTGGACCGGGTCGCCGGGGACGAAGGAGACGCCCGTGGCGAGGGAGCCGATATAGGGCCAGCCCTGGAGGTTCATCACCGTGCCGTAGAGGAGGGAGGCCACCGCGCCGTAACCCGCCAGCACCAGCACCTCGCGCCGGCCGCGCAGGCGGTCGGCGCCGGGCAGCAGGCCCGCGCCCATGGCCACCCAGCCCATCGACAGCATCTGGAACGGCATCCACGGGCCCACGCCGCCCGTCAGCAGGGCGGAGGCGAACATCGACACCGAACCGAGCACGAAGCCGAAGCCCGGGCCGAGGACGCGGCCCGACAGCACCATCAGGAAGAACATCGGCTCGATGCCGGCCGTTCCCGCGCCCAGCGGCCGCAGGGCCGCGCCCGCCGCGGCCAGGACGCCGAGCATCGCGATCGCCTTCGCGTCCAGGCCTGAGTCGGCGATGGCCGCCACCACGACGGCCAGCAGCAGCGGCAGCAGCGCCGCGAACAGCCACGGCGCGTCCTGGGAGTGCGCGAGGCCCGACGCGGAGTCGGCGAGCAGGGGCCAGCCGAAGGCCGCCACGCCGATCGCGGAGACGAGGAGCAGGGCGGCGACCGAGCGGCCGCCGAGGCGGATGGCCCGCGCTTGGCGGTCGGGGGCGACGGCGTGCGGACGGCCCGGGGCCGGCTGTCCGGCAGCCCCGCGGTCCGGTGCGGGCTCGTTCACGCGTCGGCCCCCAGTGCGTCCCGCACCTGCCCCACCGTCAGCCACGGCTGCGGCGCCAGCACCTTGGCCACCTGCGGTGCGAAGGCCGGCGAGGAGACCACCACCTCGGCCGTCGGGCCGTCCGCGACGATCTCGCCGTCGGCGATGACGACGACCCGGTGGGCCAGCTCCGCGGCCAGCTCCACGTCGTGCGTCGCCAGGACGATCGCGTGACCGTCCGCGGCCAGGCCCCGCAGGACCTCCACCAGGCGGTGCTTCGCCGCGTAGTCGAGGCCGCGGGTCGGCTCGTCGAGGAGGATCAGCGGCGGGTGCGCCGTCAGCACGACCGCGAGGGCGAGCGCGAGGCGCTGGCCCTCCGACAGGTCGCGCGGGTGCGTCGCAGCGGGAACGCCCGGCAGCAGCCGCGAGACGAGCGCGCGGCAGGTGCCCGGCTCCGCGCCCGCGTCGCCGTCGGCCGCCGTGCACTCGGCCGCGACCGTGTCCGCGTACAGCAGGTCGCGCGGCTCCTGCGGTACGAGGCCCACGTGGCGCAGGAGTTCCGCCGGGGGCGTGCTCTGCGGGGTGGCGCCGCCCACGCGCACGGAGCCCGCGGCGGGCTTGTGCATGCCGACGAGCGTGCGCAGGAGCGTGGACTTGCCCGCACCGTTGCGGCCCATCAGCGCGACCGTCTCCCCGGCCCGTACGGACAGGTTCACGTCGCGCAGCGCCGGCAGCCGGCCGTGCCGGACGGCGAGCCCGGCGGCGGCCGCGGCGGGGGCGGGGCCGGTGTCCGCCGCGCGGCGGTCCCTGCGGAGGAAGCCGGCGCGGCGGGAACGGACCGCGACGCCCTCCGCGCTGCCGGTGGCGGTGACGGCCGGCGGGGACATCGGGGCCAGCCGCTCCCGCAGGGGTGCCGCCTTGCGGCGCGCGTCCCGTACGGACAGGGGCACCGGCGACCAGCCGGCGAGGCGGCCCAGGTCGACGACGGGCGGGTGCACCGGCGACACCGCCATCACCTCGGCCGGCTCGCCCGTCACGGGAGCCTCGCCGGGGCCGGGCAGCAGGATGACGCGGTCCGCGTACTGCACGACCCGCTCCAGCCGGTGCTCCGCCATCAGGACCGTGGTGCCCAGGTCGTGGACCAGGCGCTGCAGGACGGCGAGCACCTCCTCGGCCGCGCCCGGGTCGAGGGCGGACGTCGGCTCGTCCAGGACGAGCACCTTCGGGTGCGTGGTCAGCACCGAGCCGATCGCGACGCGCTGCTGCTGACCACCGGAGAGGGTGGCCAGGGGCCGGTCGCGCAGCGTGGCGAGCCCCAGCAGGTCGAGGGTCTCCTCGACGCGGCGGCGCATGGTGTGCGGGGGGATGCCGAGGGACTCCATGCCGTACGCGAGCTCGTCCTCGACGGTGTCGGTGACGAAGTGCGCGAGCGGGTCCTGGCCCACGGTGCCGACGACGTCGGCGAGTTCGCGCGGCTTGTGGCTACGGGTGTCGCGGCCGGCGACGGTGACGCGGCCGTGCAGGGTGCCGCCCGTGAAGTGCGGGACGAGGCCGCTGACCGTGCCGAGGAGGGTGGACTTGCCGACGCCGGACGGGCCGACGAGCAGGCAGAGCTCGCCCTCGGGGACGGTGAGGTCCACGCCGTGGAGCGCGGGGGTGCCGGCGGTGTCGTCGTCGTAGGTGACCGACACCTGCTCGAAGCGGATCACTTGGGCTCCTCGGGGGTGGGGGTCACAGTGGCTCCGGCACCGCCGGGCTCGCCGGCGGGGGTTGCGCGCCGTCGCGGCGGAGGGGAACTCCCCGGCTCCACCCTTTCACCGTTTCCCGGGGCCGCGCCCCGGCCCCGTAGCGCCCGGCCCCGGAGTCGTCGGCACGGCACCCCGCGG
>NZ_JBPQTS010000134.1:0-21069 GCF_051386455.1 Streptomyces sp. URMC 124 | reverse complement strand
CCCTGGCAGCGTGGGCGGCGGCAGCCGCGGCCCTGACGGCGACGGGGTGGACGGTCGCTGCGGCGGTGGGGGCCGGGGTGCCGGCAGCCGGGGCACTCGTGGTGGCGGCGCTCGCCGTCGGTGCGAGGGGCGGCGGAGCCGCGAGCGGGCGGCGGGGCCTGCGGGGCGGCCCGGAAGGCGTGCGCGGCGAGGCGGCGTCCGGCCCGGCGGGTCGGCGCGACGGTGTACCGGCCGGCCTGCGGGACGTCGCCGGCAGCGTGTCCGGCGCGCAAGGGGGCCAAGGTCCGCCCGCTCCGGGCAGCGGCGAACCGGCCGCAGCAGGAGGCTCGCCGCGGGGGCTCGTCGTCGCCTTGGCCGCCGTCCTGCTGTGTGCCGTTGCCGGGGCGGCGGTGGCCGGTCTGCGGGGGGCCGATCTCCGCAGGGGGCCGTTGCCGGAGCTGGCGCGGAGGCAGGCCGAGGTCACCGTCGAGGTCACCGTCACCGCCGACCCCAGGGTCACGCGGCCCCACGCGCGGGGTGCTGTTCATGCGGCGCCGGCCGTCGTGGCCGCGGCCGAGGCCACGGAAGTCGTGGCCGGGGGTGCCGCCACTCGTCTCCGTACGCCCGTGCTGGTGATCGCGCCGCCCTCCTGGGCCGGGCTGCTGCCCTCCACGCGGGTGCGGGCCGAGGGGCGCCTCGCCCTGCCGTCCCGTGCGGCGGGCTCGGGGCGGCCGCCCGCCGCGGTCTTGAGGGTCGCCGGGCGGGAGCCGCCCGTGGTCGTCGGCGGGCCCAGCGCCGTGCAGCGGGTCGCGGCCCGGTTCCGCGCGGGTCTGCGGGATGCCACGGACGGGCTGGCCCCGGACGCCCGCGCGCTGCTGCCCGGGCTCGTGGTGGGAGACACCTCCCGGGTGCCGGAAGACCTCGACGACGCGTTCCGCGCGACCGGGATGACGCACCTGCTGGCCGTCTCCGGCAGCAACCTCGCGATCCTGCTCGCGGTGCTCATCGGCCCGCCGCACCTGGCCGCGCGCGCCGAGCGCCGCGGGCTCGCGGCCCGGCTCGGGGTGCCGCTGCGGGCCACGGCGGTGCTGGGCGCGGTGCTCGTGCCGGGGTTCGTCGTGGTGTGCCGCCCCGAGCCGAGCGTGCTGCGGGCGGCCGCCTGCGGCCTGGTGCTGCTGCTCGCCCTCGCCACGGGCCGCCGGCGCAGCCTGCTGCCCGCCCTCGCGGCCGCCGCCCTGCTGCTCGTGCTCTACGACCCCTGGCTCGCCCGCAGCCCCGGTTTCCTGCTGTCGGTGCTGGCCACCGGAGCCCTCCTGACCCTCGCGCCGCGCTGGAGCGCCGCCCTGCAGCGCCGGGGGGCGCCGCCGCGCCTCTCCGAAGCCCTGGCCGCGGCTGCGGCCGCGCAGGCCGTCTGCGCGCCGGTGATCGCCGTGCTCGCGGAGCGGGTGAGCCTGGTGGCGGTGCCCTGCAACCTCCTCGCGGAGGCGGTGGTCGCGCCCGCGACGGTGCTCGGCTTCGCCGCGCTGGCGCTGTCCCCCGTGGCCCCGCCCGTCGCGGAGTGGTGCGCCTGGCTCGCGTCCTGGCCGGCTTCCTGGGCCGCCACGGTGGCCCGGACGGGCGCGGACCTGCCCGGCGCGGAGCTCGGCTGGCCGGGCGGCTGGGCCGGGGGCCTGCTGCTGGCCGCCGTCACGGCTGCCGCCGTGCTCGCCGCCCGCGGGCTGCTGCGCAGCCCCTGGGCCTGTGCGGGGTGCGCACTGCTCCTGCTCGCGGCGGTCGTGCGCCCGGCACCTCTGACCCGCGCGGTGACGGGCTGGCCGCCGCCCGGCTGGCGCCTGGCAGCGTGCGACGTGGGGCAAGGGGACGCGCTGGTCCTGGCCGCGGGCGAGGGGAGCGCGGTGGTCGTGGACGCCGGCCCCGAGCCGCGCGCGGTCGACCGCTGCCTGCGGGCCCTCGGCGTCGACAGGGTGCCGCTCGTGCTCCTCAGCCACTTCCACGCCGACCACGTCGACGGCCTGCCCGGGGTGCTGCGCGGCCGCGCGGTCGGGGCCGTCGAGACGACATCGCTCGCCGAACCGCCGGGCCGGGCCGCCTTCGTCCGCCGCGAGGCCGGGCGCGCGCACGTGCCCGTGACCACGGCCCGGCCGGGGGAGCGCGGCCGCCTGGGGGAGCTGGAGTGGGAGGTGCTGTGGCCGCCGCCCGCGGGCACGTCGGCGGTGGCGGAGGAGGGGCCCAACGACGCCAGCCTCGCTTTGCTGGTCCGCAGCGGCGGCCTGACGGCACTGCTCCTCGGCGACCTCGAACCGCCCGCTCAGCAGGCCCTCGCGGAGGCGCATCCCGCGCTGCCCGCCGTGGACGTCCTGAAGGTCGCCCACCACGGCTCCGCGTACCAGGACCCGCAGTTGATGCACAGGCTCCGCCCCCGCCTGGCGGTGGTCTCGGCCGGTGCGGGGAATCCGTACGGGCACCCGTCGCCGCGCACGCTCGGCGCGCTCCGGGAGCAGGGGGCGGCCGTCGTCCGCACGGACACCGACGGGCCGGTCGCGGTGACCGGCGGGGGAAGGGAGATCGCGGCCGTCACCAAGGCCTCCACCGGCATACAGGCCTTCACCGGAAGACGGGCCCTTGCCGGACCGGGCACCTCCGCCGGAACGGGGGCCTCCACCGGTCGGCAGAGAGGAAGAACACAAAGATGCAGGACCGCAGCCCGATGCCATCACCCCCCGCCTGAGGGATAACTGACCCATGAACAAGATCATCACCGATGAGGCGGTCGACGCCTACCTCGGCCGCATCGGCGTCACTCGCCCGTCCGTGCCGGACGTGGAGGCGCTGCGCGAGCTCCACATCCGCCACCTGCAGGCGGTGCCCTTCGAGAACCTCTCGATCCACCTCGGCGAGGAGGTCGTGCTGGACCCCGCCGCCCTCGTGGCCAAGGTGACCGCCGGCCGCGGCGGATTCTGCTACGAACTCAACGGTGCCTTCGCCGCGCTCCTGAGCGCCCTGGGGTACCGGGTCACGCTGCTGGCCGGGCGCGTGGTGGGGCCCGACGGCTCGTTCGGCCCGCCGTTCGACCACCTCGCGCTGCGGGTGGACGCCGAGGAGCCGTGGCTGGTGGACGTCGGGTTCGGCAGGAACAGCCACTACCCGCTGCGGTTCGACGAGCGGGGGGAGCAGTCCGACCCCTCCGGGACCTTCCGGATCGCCGAGACGGAGGAGGGGGACCTCGACGTCATCAAGGACGGCGAGCTGCAGTACCGCCTCGAACGCCGGTCGCGGGAGCTGGTGGACTTCGAGGGCGGAAGCTGGTGGCACCGCACCTCTCCCAAGTCCCTCTTCACCCGGGCGGTGATCTGCTCGATGCTCGCCGGCGAGGGCCGGGTCACCATCAGCGACCGCACCCTCGTCACCACCGGCCCGACGGGCCGTCAGGTGAACACGCTGGCGGAGGAGGAGATCCTGCCCGCCTTCCGGGAGCACTTCGGCATCGAGCTGGAGCGCATACCTCAGGCGGGCGGCCGTCAGGAGGACGGCCCGCAGGAGGCCGGGGTGTAGCGGGCCCGGCCGAAGCCGCGCGGCCCCGTCCCGGCGGAGGAGCGAGGAGTCGCCGCCTGAGGAGTCACTCCCTTTCGAGCCAGCCGTCGTACTCCTCGGCCAGCTCGCGCAGGGCGGCGAGGTCGAAGTCCCCTTCCGGGTCCTCCAGGACGACGAGCCACTGGGCGTCCTCGGCGTCGTCCTCGCCGGCCAGGGCCTCGCGCACTATCTGCGGGTCCTCGTCCAGCGGGAAGCGCCGGGCGGCCTCCTCGGCCGCCTCCTCGGCGGCGTCGCGGTCGGGAAGCACCAGGAGGTGTCGTACGGAATCGGTGTCTGAGGAGAGATAAGGGCTGCTCACACGCACATTGTGCGATATGGCGGAGCGGCTGCGCGGGGGAGGTGTCAGTAGCGCGTGGGATGCTGGACGCGATGGCCAGGAAGACTGCAACCGACGATCTGCTCGCCCCCCTCACGCTCGCCGTGGGCCAGGAGGACCTCCTGCTGGACCGCGCGGTCCGGGAGGTGGTCGCGGCGGCCCGCGCCGCCGACGCCGACACCGACGTCCGAGACCTCACCGCCGATGCGCTCCAGCCGGGCACGCTCGCCGAGCTGACCAGCCCCTCGCTCTTCTCCGAGCGCAAGGTCGTGATCGTCCGCAACGCCCAGGACCTCTCCGCGGACACGATCAAGGACGTGAAGGGGTATCTCTCCGCCCCCGCCGAGGAGATCACCCTGGTGCTGCTCCACGCCGGCGGCGCCAAGGGCAAGGGCCTGCTGGACGCGGCGCGCAAGGCCGGGGCGAGGGAGGTCGCCTGCCCCAAGATGACCAAGCCTGCCGACCGGCTGGCGTTCGTGCGGGGTGAGTTCCGGGCGGCCGGCCGTTCCGCGACGCCCGAGGCCTGCCAGAGCCTGGTGGATGCGATCGGCAGCGATCTGCGGGAGCTGGCCAGCGCCTGCGCGCAGCTCGTCGCCGACATCGACGGCACGATCGACGCGGCCGTCGTCGGCCGCTATTACACGGGCCGGGCCGAGGCCTCCAGCTTCACCGTCGCCGACCGGGCGGTGGAGGGGCGGGCCGCCGAGGCGCTGGAGGCGCTGCGCTGGGCGATGGCCACGGGCGTCGCGCCCGTCCTGATCACGAGCGCGCTCGCCCAGGGCGTCCGCGCCATCGGCAAGCTCGCCTCCGCCCCCCGCGGGGCGCGCCCCGGCGACCTGGCCAGGGATCTCGGCATGCCGCCGTGGAAGATCGACCGGGTGCGGCAGCAGATGCGGGGATGGTCGGCGGACGGTGTCGCCGCGGCGCTCATCGCCGTCGCGGAGGCCGACGCGGGCGTCAAGGGCGGGGGCGACGACCCCGAGTACGCCCTCGAAAAGGCGGTCGTCGCGGTCGCGCGAGCCGCACGCAGCCGCGCCTGAGCGCCAAAACGCCGAAGGCCCCGGTCACCCTTGGGGAAAGGGCGGCCGGGGCCTTCGGTTCGTTCATCGAGCCGTGAGGCTCATGCCGCGCACGCGTGGCGAACGACCGAGCGCGGCGGGGGTGCCGGACCGGAGCGGTAGAGAGGGTCCGCTGGTTCCGATGCCGGCGAGGGGCTCACGCCCCGAAGAGGCTTCAGCCCTTGAGGGCGGCAACCTGCTTGGCCAGCGCCGACTTCTTGTTGGCGGCGGCGTTCTTGTGCAGGACACCCTTGGTGGCGGCCTTGTCGAGCTTCTTGCCGGCCAGGGCGACGGCGGCGGTGGCCTTGGCGGCGTCACCGGCGACGATGGCCTCGCGGGCCGCACGGACAGCGGTCTTGACCGCGGACTTGACGGCCTTGTTACGCAGGCGCGCCTTCTCGTTGGTCTTGTTCCGCTTGATCTGGGACTTGATGTTCGCCACGAAAGAGCCTTTTCAGGTTCGTTGGATTTCGAGTACTACGTGTCGTGACCATCGTGATGAGAGGGCACGACAGGCACAGTGGACCAGGCTACCAGTAGCCCCTCCGGCCGCCCAAACCGGACCGAGCCCGCCGGTCATGGGACGATGGGGGAGTCGTATACCCGACTCCCGCCGAGGCTGGCGTTCAAACGCCGAAGTCACCGAATGGATCCTGCGTGCCCGCGACCCCTACCAACGTGCCCGAGCCGAGCCGTACCGACCCGGCTCTGATCCGCAACTTCTGCATCATCGCGCACATCGACCACGGCAAGTCGACGCTCGCCGACCGGATGCTTCAGCTGACCGGCGTGGTCGACCAGCGGCAGATGCGCGCGCAGTACCTCGACCGGATGGACATCGAGCGCGAGCGCGGCATCACGATCAAGTCCCAGGCGGTCCGTCTGCCGTGGGCGCCCACCGGCGATGAGGGCAACACCCACATCCTCAACATGATCGACACCCCTGGTCACGTCGACTTCACCTACGAGGTCTCGCGCTCGCTCGCCGCGTGCGAGGGCTGCATCCTCCTGGTCGACGCCGCGCAGGGCATCGAGGCCCAGACCCTCGCCAACCTCTACCTGGCGATGGAGAACGACCTCACGATCATCCCGGTCCTCAACAAGATCGACCTGCCTGCCGCCCAGCCGGACAAGTTCGCCGCCGAGCTGGCCAACCTCGTCGGCTGCGAGCCCGAGGACGTGCTGCGCGTCTCCGCCAAGAGCGGCGTCGGCGTCCCCGAGCTGCTGGACAAGGTCATCCGCGAGGTCCCGGCCCCGGTCGGCGTCAAGGACGCCCCGGCCCGCGCGATGATCTTCGACTCGGTCTACGACTCCTACCGCGGCGTGGTCACCTACGTCCGTGTCGTCGACGGCGAGCTCAAGAAGCGCGAGCGCATCAAGATGATGTCGACCGGCGCCACCCACGAGCTGCTGGAGATCGGCACCAACTCGCCCGAGATGCTGCCGGCCGACGGCCTCGGCGTCGGCGAGGTGGGCTACATCATCACCGGTGTGAAGGACGTCCGGCAGTCCAAGGTCGGTGACACGATCACCTCCCAGCAGGGCGGCGCCACCGAGGCCCTGGGCGGCTACAAGGACCCGAAGCCCATGGTCTTCTCGGGCCTGTACCCGCTGGACGGCTCGGACTACCCGGAGCTGCGCGAGGCCCTGGACAAGCTCCAGCTCAACGACGCCGCGCTGGTCTACGAGCCGGAGACCTCGGCCGCCCTCGGCTTCGGCTTCCGCGTCGGCTTCCTCGGCCTGCTCCACCTCGACGTGGTCCGCGAGCGGCTCGAGCGCGAGTTCGGCCTGGACCTCATCGCCACCGCGCCCAACGTGGTCTACAACGTGCGGATGGAGGACGGCGCCGAGCACGTCGTCACCAACCCGAGCGAGTTCCCCGAGGGCAAGATCGCCGAGGTGCACGAGCCGGTCGTCAAGGCGACCGTCCTCGCGCCCACCGAGTTCGTCGGCGCGATCATGGAGCTCTGCCAGTCCCGCCGCGGCACCATGCTGGGCATGGACTACCTCTCCGAGGACCGGGTCGAGCTGCGCTACACCCTCCCCCTCGCGGAGATCGTCTTCGACTTCTTCGACCAGCTGAAGTCCAAGACCCGCGGCTACGCCTCCCTCGACTACGAGCCCACGGGCGAGCAGACCGCCGACCTCGTCAAGGTCGACATCCTGCTGCACGGCGACAAGGTCGACGCCTTCTCCGCGATCACGCACAAGGAGAAGGCCTACGCCTACGGCGTGCGGCTCGTCGCCAAGCTGCGCGAGCTCATCCCCCGGCAGAACTTCGAGGTGCCGATCCAGGCCGCGATCGGCTCCCGGGTCATCGCCCGCGAGACGGTCCGCGCCATCCGCAAGGACGTCCTCGCCAAGTGCTACGGCGGTGACATCTCCCGTAAGCGGAAGCTGCTGGAGAAGCAGAAGGAAGGCAAGAAGCGCATGAAGATGGTCGGCAGCGTGGAGGTCCCGCAGGAGGCCTTCATCGCGGTGCTGTCCAGCGACGAGTCCGGGGAGAAGGGCAAGAAGTAACCCCGGCGGACATCCGTCCGCAGCATGCGGGACCCCCGTCCCGCAGCCGCGGGCACGCGTCCCGCAGCGCTCCGAAAGCGCCCGTTCCCCTCAAGGGGACGGGCGCTTTCGCGTCATTGAGCGCCCCCGGTGCGCGCCTGCTGGTCACAGCTTCGACAAGGCCATCTCAGGCCCTTACGCAGCGGGCCCGGGCGGCTTACGCTGATCACTGCTTGGAAGGTTACTCGTGAGTCACCAGCAACGAATCGGGCCCCGGAGGACGCCGTGACCGAGACACAGGCTTTGATCGAGAACCGGCCGCCCTCCGTGGCGACGATCCTCCTCGAACGCGTCGAGGCGACACCCGACGCGGAGGCCTACCGCTATCCGGTCCCCGCCCCCTCCGGCCAGGGCCCCGAGACCTGGGCCTCGCTCTCCTGGGGACAGGCCGCCGAGCGGATCTTCGCGATCGCCGCGGGCCTCGCCGACCTCGGCGTACGGGCCGAGGAGCGGGTGGCCCTCTCCAGCGCCACCCGCGTCGAGTGGATCCTCGCCGACCTCGGAGTGCTCTGCTCCGGCGCCGCCACGACCACGGTCTATCCCAGCACCAACGCCGAGGAGACGGCGTTCATCCTCTCCGACTCCAAGAGCCGGGTGCTCATCGCGGAGAACGCGGCCCAGCTCGCCAAGGCCCGCGAGCACCGCGCCGACCTGCCCGGGCTCGCCCACGTCGTCGTCATCGACGAGAAGGACGCGATCCCCGCCGACGGCGACCCCGAGGGCTGGGTGCTCTCCCTCGCCGACCTGGAGCGGCGCGGCGCCGCCCGCCTGGAGGCCGAGCCGGAGACCGTGCGCGAGCGGATCGCGTCCCTGCGCTCCGAGCAGCTCGCGACGCTCATCTACACCTCCGGCACCACCGGCCGCCCCAAGGGCGTCCGCCTGCCCCACGACACCTGGTCGTACATGGCGCGCGCCATCCAGGCCACCGAGATGGTCCGCCCCGACGACGTGCAGTACCTGTGGCTGCCGCTCGCCCACGTCTTCGGCAAGGTGCTCACCTGCAGCCAGATCAGCACCGGCCACGTCACCGCCGTCGACGGCCGGCAGGACCGGATCGCCGAGAACCTCAAGACCGTCCGCCCCACCTACATGGCGGCCGTCCCGCGCATCTTCGAAAAGGTCTACAACGGCGTCGCCGCCAAGGCCCGCGAGGGCGGCGGAGCCAAGTACAAGATCTTCCGCTGGGCCTCCGAGGTCGCCCGCGAGTACGCCAGGGTCTCGCAGGAGAACTTCCGCCGCACCGGCACCAAGACCGTCCCCTTCCGCCTCGCCACGCAGCACCGCATCGCGGACGCCCTCGTCTACGCCAAGATCCGCGAGGCCTTCGGGGGCCGGCTGCGCGCCTGCGTCTCCGGCGCCTCCGCGCTGCCCGTGGACATCGGCCTCTTCTTCTCCGGCGCCGGCATCCACATCCTGGAGGGCTACGGCCTCACCGAGACCAGCGCCGCCAGCTTCGTCAACCCCGGCGAGGCCTACCGCACCGGCACCGTCGGCAAGCCGCTGCCCGGCACCGAGGTCCGCATCGCCGACGACGGCGAGATCCTGCTGCGCGGCCCCGGCGTCATGGCCGGCTACCACGGCCTGCCCGAGAAGACCGCCGAGGTCCTGGAGAGCGACGGCTGGTTCCACACCGGCGACATCGGCGAGCTCTCGCCCGACGGCTACCTGCGCATCACCGACCGCAAGAAGGACCTGATCAAGACCTCGGGCGGCAAGTACGTCGCGCCGACCGAGATCGAGGGCCGCTTCAAGGCCCTGTGCCCCTTCGTCTCCACCGCCCTCGTGCACGGAGCCGACCGCAACTACTGCACCGCCCTCCTCGCCCTCGACGAGCCCACCCTCATGACCTGGGCCGCCGAGCACGGCCTGGCCGGCAAGGCCTACGCCGAGATCGTCGCGGACCCGCGGACCACCGAGCTCATCGAGGGCTACGTCGAGCGGGTCAACGAGGGCCTGCAGCGCTGGCAGACGATCAAGAAGTTCCGGCTGCTGCCGCGCGACCTCGACGTCGAGCACGGCGAGCTCACCCCGAGCCTGAAGCTGAAGCGACCCGTCGTGGAGCGGCGCTACAAGGACCTGATCGAGGAGATGTACGAGGGAGCCCGCGAAAAGTGACGGGCGGGGTCCGCTCCGGCGATGCCGGACAATGGACCCATGCCTTCCGTACTGCCTGACGGCGAACCCATGCCCGAGGACGGGGCCCTGCCCGGTCACGCCCTTGCCGGCGCCGGGCAGCGGCCGCTCGGGTTCTACCTGCACGTGCCCTACTGCGCGACGCGCTGCGGGTACTGCGACTTCAACACGTACACCGCGAGCGAGCTGCGCGGCTCCGGCGGCGCGCTCGCCTCGCGGGACAACTACGCCGAGACGGTCGCCGAGGAGATCCGTCTCGCGCGGAAGGTACTGGGCGACGACCCGCGCCCCGTCGAGACCGTCTTCGTCGGCGGCGGCACGCCCACGCTGCTGCCCGCCGCCGACCTCGTACGGATGCTCGCCGCCCTCCGCGACGAGTTCGGCCTCGCGGACGACGCGGAGATCACCACCGAGGCCAACCCGGAGTCCGTCGACCCGCGCTACCTCGCCGAGCTGCGCGAAGGCGGCTTCAACCGGATCTCCTTCGGCATGCAGAGCGCCCGCCAGCACGTCCTGAAGATCCTCGACCGCACCCACACCCCCGGCCGCCCCGAGGCGTGCGTCGCGGAGGCCCGCGCGGCCGGCTTCGACCACGTCAACCTCGACCTGATCTACGGCACCCCCGGAGAGTCGGACGACGACTGGCGGGCCTCCCTGGACGCGGCCATCGGCGCCGGCCCCGACCACGTCTCCGCGTACGCGCTGATCGTCGAGGAGGGCACCCAGCTCGCCCGCCGCATCCGCCGCGGCGAGGTCCCCATGACCGACGACGACGTCCACGCCGACCGCTACCTCATCGCCGAGGACGCGCTCACCGCCGCGGGCTTCACCTGGTACGAGGTCTCCAACTGGGCCACGACCGAAGCCGGCCGCTGCCGCCACAACGAGCTCTACTGGCGCGGCGCGGACTGGTGGGGTGCGGGCCCCGGCGCGCACTCCCACGTGGGGGGCGTGCGGTGGTGGAACGTCAAGCACCCGGGCGCGTATGCGCAGGCGCTGGCCGAGGGGCGCTCGCCCGGCGCGGGACGGGAGGTCCTGCCGGACGAGGACCGGCGCGTGGAGCGGATCCTTCTCGAGCTGCGGCTGGTGGAGGGCTGCCCGCTGTCGCTGCTGCGGCCCGCGGGGGCGGCCGCCGCCGCGCGGGCCCTGAAGGACGGCCTGCTGGACCCCGGTCCGTACGAGGCGGGGCGTGCGGTTCTGACGCTGCGGGGGCGGTTGCTGGCGGACGCGGTGGTGCGGGACCTGGTGGACTAGAGCCTGGGCCCGAGGCGCCGGGTCATTCCGCCGGACCCTCGCCGTGGTGGTGCGGCGCCGCTGCGGCGGGCTTGTTCTCCGCCGCAGCGGCGGATCACCACGACGTGGCCGCCCGGCGGCGCCGACGCGGGCTCAAGCCGCCCGGCGAAAGCGCCGTCGAGGGGCTACGCCTGTGCCGTCACAAAGTCGATCAGTTCTTCCACGCGCCCCAGCAGCTCCGGCTCCAGGTCCTTGTACGAGCGCACGCTCGAAAGGATCCGCTGCCACGCGGCGCCCGTATTCACGGGGCGCCACCCGAGCGCCTCGCACACCCCGGTCTTCCAGTCCTGCCCCCGCGGCACCCGCGGCCACTCCCGGATGCCCACGGACGACGGCTTGACCGCCTCCCAGACGTCCACGTACGGATGACCCACGACGAGGGCGTGTTCACCCGTCACCTCCGCCGCGATCCGCGACTCCTTCGAGCCCGGTACGAGGTGGTCGACCAGGACGCCGAGCCGGGCGTCGGGGCCGGGGGTGAAGGAGCGGACGATCGCCGGGAGGTCGTCGATGCCCTCCAGGTATTCGACGACGACGCCCTCGATGCGCAGGTCGTCGCCCCACACCCGTTCCACGAGCTCCGCGTCGTGGCGGCCCTCGACGTAGATGCGGCCCGCCCGGGCGACGCGTGCCCGCGCCCCGGGGACGGCGATCGAGCCGGAGGCGGTCCGCGCGGGTGCGGCAGGCGTGCGCGGGCCCGTGGGGCGTACGAGGGTGACGACGCGCCCCTCCAGGAGGAAGCCGCGGGGCTCCATCGGGAAGACGCGGTGCTTGCCGAAGCGGTCCTCCAGGGTGACCACGGGCCCCTGGGCCGTCTTCTCGCAGCGGATCACCGCCCCGCAGAACCCGGTGGTGACCTCTTCGACCACGAGATCGACGTCCGCGGCCACCTCGGGCGCGGGCTGCTGCTTCTTCCAGGGCGGGGTGAGATCGGGACCGTACTGTCTGCTGCGCATGGAGATCATTCTTCCCGCGGACCGGCCGGTCACGACACCGCGCACCGGCCCGGCCGGTTACGCGGCCTCGAAGCGCAGCGCGAGCGCCTCCCTCTGCGCCCGTACGAACGCCGCGTCCACCACCGCCCCGTGCCCCGGTACGTACAGCGCGTCCTCGCCGCCGAGCGCCAGCAGCCGGTCCAGGGCAGCGGGCCACCGGTGGGGCAGCGCGTCCGGGCCGGCCTGGGGCTCGCCGGACTCCTCCACGAGGTCGCCGCAGAAGACGACCTCGGGCGCGCCGCCGGCGCCCGCGACGAAGACCGCAAGGTCGTGCGCGGTATGGCCGGGGCCGAGGTTGGCGAGGAGCGCCTGCCGGCCGCCGCCCAGGTCCAGGGTGAGCTCCCCGCTGACCGGGTGCCGGGGTGTGACGAGCCGCTCGACGGCCTCCGCCGCGGCGTCGGGCGCGAGCCCGTACCGCTCGGCGTCCAGGCGCAGCTCCTCGCTCTCGCGCCGCATCAGGTCGGCGGCGCCCACGGCCCCGTAGACCTCCGCGCCCGGGAAGGCCGCCGTACCGAAGACGTGATCGAAGTGGGGGTGCGTCAGAGCGATATGCGTCACGTCCCGGCCGAAGAGTTCCCGCACTTCGCGCCCGAGTTCCGCGCCCTCCGCGAGCGTCGATCCGGTGTCCACGAGCAGCACTCCAGTGCTGCCGGCGACGACCCCGACGGTGGCGTCCCACGTCGGCATTCGGCGGCGCGCGACGCCCGGCGCGAGCCGTTCCCACCGGGCTGCATCCCCGCGGCCTTGCTGACCGTTGTCCATACCAGGACGCTAGCGGTAGCGCGGTACGGTTGCCCGCCCGGCGGCCGCCCGCGGGCGCGCGGCGGGGACGGCTCTTGCCCTGCCTGTGGTGCACGGCCGTACACTGGCTGGAGGGCTTTGGCACTCGCGACTGCTGAGTGCCAGGAACGGGCCCCGTAAGACGGTCTGGACTTGGAGGTGCGCGCGATGCTGAGCGAACGCAGGCTCGAGGTGTTGCGCGCCATCGTCCAGGACTATGTGGGCACCGAGGAGCCGGTCGGCTCCAAGGCCCTCACCGAGCGGCACCGCCTGGGCGTCTCCCCGGCCACGGTGCGCAACGACATGGCCGCGCTGGAGGAGGAGGGCTTCATCGCCCAGCCGCACACCAGCGCCGGCCGCATCCCGACCGACAAGGGCTACCGGCTCTTCGTCGACCGCCTGGCGGGCGTCAAGCCCCTCTCGTCGCCGGAGCGGCGCGCCATCCAGAACTTCCTGGACGGCGCCGTCGACCTGGACGACGTCGTGGGGCGCACGGTCCGCCTGCTGGCGCAGCTGACCCGGCAGGTCGCGGTGGTGCAGTATCCGTCGCTGACCCGTTCGACGGTGCGCCACGTGGAGCTGCTGTCGCTGGCTCCGGCCCGCGTCATGCTCGTCCTGATCACGGACACCGGACGGGTCGAGCAGCGCATGATCGACTGCCCGGCCCCGATCGGCGAGACCTCTCTCGCCGACCTGCGCGCCCGGCTCAACAGCCGCGTCGTGGGCCGCCGGTTCACGGACGTCCCGCAGCTGGTGGCGGATCTGGCCGACTCCTTCGAGCAGGAGGACCGCGGAACCGTTTCTACGGTGCTGGCCACCCTGCTGGAGACGCTGGTCGAGGAGACCGAGGAGCGGCTGATGATCGGCGGCACCGCCAATCTCACCCGTTTCGGGCACGACTTCCCCCTGACCATCCGGCCCGTGCTGGAGGCGCTGGAGGAGCAGGTCGTGCTGCTGAAGCTCCTGGGTGAGGCCAAGGACTCCGGGATGACGGTCCGCATCGGCCATGAGAACGCTCACGAGGGACTGAACTCCACATCGGTCGTCGCCGTCGGCTACGGTTCGGGCGACGAGGCAGTCGCCAAACTCGGCGTGGTCGGACCGACCCGCATGGACTACCCCGGAACGATGGGAGCGGTACGCGCAGTGGCACGTTACGTCGGACAGATCCTGGCGGAGTCGTAAGTGGCCACGGATTACTACGCGGTCCTGGGCGTACGGCGCGACGCCTCGCAGGACGAGATCAAGAAGGCCTTCCGCCGCCTCGCCCGCGAGCTGCACCCGGACGTCAATCCGGACCCGAAGACGCAGGAGCGGTTCAAGGAGATCAACGCCGCTTACGAGGTGCTCTCGGACCCGCAGAAGAAGCAGGTCTACGACCTCGGCGGCGACCCGCTCTCGGCGTCCGGCGGCGGTGGCGGCGCCGGTGGCTTCGGCGCGGGCTTCGGCAACTTCTCCGACATCATGGACGCCTTCTTCGGGCAGGCGTCGCAGCGCGGCCCGCGCTCGCGCACCCGGCGCGGCCAGGACGCCATGATCCGTCTCGAAGTGACCCTCGACGAGGCCGCCTTCGGGACGACCAAGGAGATCCAGGTCGACACCGCCGTCGTCTGCACCACGTGCAGCGGCGAGGGCGCGGCCCCCGGCACCTCCGCCCAGACGTGTGACATGTGCCGCGGCCGAGGCGAGGTCTCGCAGGTCACCCGCTCCTTCCTCGGCCAGGTCATGACCTCCCGGCCGTGCCCGCAGTGCCAGGGCTTCGGCACCGTCGTGCCCACGCCCTGCCCGGAGTGCGCCGGCGACGGCCGCGTCCGCTCGCGGCGCACGCTGACCGTCAAGATCCCGGCCGGTGTCGACAACGGCACCCGGATCCAGCTCGCGGGCGAGGGCGAGGTCGGCCCCGGCGGCGGCCCCGCCGGCGACCTGTACGTCGAGATCCACGAGAAGCAGCACCCGGTCTTCCAGCGCCGCGGTGACGACCTGCACTGCACGGTCACCATCCCGATGACGGCGGCGGCCCTCGGCACGAAGGTGCCGCTGGAGACCCTGGACGGCGTCGAGGAGATCGACATCCGCCCCGGCACGCAGTCGGGCCAGTCGATCCCGCTGCACCAGCGCGGTGTCACGCACCTGCGCGGCGGCGGCCGCGGTGACCTCATCGTGCACGTCGAGGTCATCACCCCGAACAAGCTCGACCCGCAGCAGGAGGAACTGCTGCGGCAGCTGGCGAAGCTGCGGGGCGAGGAGCGGCCGATGGGCGAGTTCAAGCCCGGGCAGCAGGGGCTGTTCTCGCGGCTGAAGGATGCGTTCAACGGGCGGTAGGCGCTGGGCCGGGGGTCCGGGGGTTGTCCCCCGGGCGGGCACGGCAAGCCCGGGCAGCAGGGGCTGTTCTCGCGGTTGAAGGACGCGTTCAACGGGCGGTAAGCCCTCCTGGCCTCGCAGGCCTTGTGTGGTCTTTTTCACCGGACGGGCTCGGATCGAGCCCGTCCGGTGATTGACATGGTCTGTGACACGATGTGGTCATGGCATTCGAACCCAGGGTGACCTCCGCGCTCACCGGCCTGTGCCGGTACCCGGTCGTGCAGGCGCCCATGGCCGGCGGCGCCTCGGGGCCGGCCCTCGCGGCCGCGGTCTGCGAGGCCGGCGGCCTCGGTTTCCTGGCCGCCGGTTACAAGACGCCCGCGGCGATGTACGAAGAGATCAAGCAGCTTCGTGCCCGCACCGCCGCACCCTTCGGTGTGAATCTGTTCATGCCGCAGCCCCCCGCCGCCGACCCGGCCGCCGTCGAGGTCTACGCCGAGCAGCTGGCCGGCGAGTCCGCCTGGTACGAGACGCCGCTCGGCGACCGTGACCGCGGCAGCGACGACGCCTACGACGCGAAGCTCGCGATCCTCCTCGACGACCCGGTGCCGGTCGTCTCGTTCACTTTCGGCTGCCCCTCGCCCGAGGCCGTCGCCGCGCTCTCCGCCGCCGGGACGCTGACGGTGGTCACCGTCACCTCGGCCGCCGAGGCGCTGGCCGCCCGTGACGCCGGTGCGGACGCCGTGTGCGCGCAGGGCATCGAGGCCGGCGGCCACCAGGGCACCCACCGCGACGACCCGCACGCCGACGGCGCGAGCGCGGGCCTCGGCCTGCTGTCCCTGATCGCCCAGGTCCGCGACGCCGTCGACCTCCCCGTGATCGCCACCGGCGGGCTGATGCGCGGCGAGCAGATAGCCGCCGTCCTCGCCGCGGGCGCGAGCGCCGCGCAGCTCGGCACCGCCTTCCTGGCCTGCCCCGAGTCCGGCGCCCACGCCCTGCACAAGCAGGCCCTGACCGACCCGCTGTTCGCCGGTACGGAGCTCACCCGGGCCTTCTCGGGCCGCCCCGCCCGCGGGCTGGTGAACCGTTTCATCCGCGAACACGGCCCGTACGCCCCCGCCGCCTACCCCCAGGTCCACTACCTGACGGCAGGGCTGCGCAAGGCCGCCGCCGAGACCGGCGACCCGCAGGCCATGGCCCTGTGGGCCGGCCAGGGCCACCGCCTGGCCCGGCCCCTGCCCGTCGCCACGCTCATCGAGACGCTCGTCACCGAACTCGACGCGGCACGGGACACATCGGCGCGGGCGGAGCAGGGCACGGTACGGGGGAGCGGGCTGCGGGGCAGCGACATGCGGGGGAGAGAAATGCGAGGGAGCGAGTCATGACAGCGCCGGTGTTCCTGGTCGAGGAGGACGCCCTGACGGGTGTCTTCCCCGGCACCGTCTTCCCCCTCGACGGCCCCGAAGGGCGCCACGCGGTCTCCGTCCGCCGCCTCCGGGTCGGCGAGGAGATCGGCCTGACGGACGGTCAGGGCACGGGCGCCTTCGGCACCGTCGCCGCCGTCGAGGGCAAGGACCGGCTCGACGTCGCCGTGACGTCCGTACGCTCCGAGCCGCAGCCCGAACCCCGCATCACCGTCGTCCAGGCCCTGCCCAAGGGCGACCGCGGCGAAGTCGCCGTCGAGACGATGACCGAGACCGGCGTCGACGCGATCGTCCCCTGGGCCGCCTCCCGCTGCATCACCCAGTGGAAGGGCGACCGCGGCCTGAAGTCCCTCGGCAAGTGGCGCGCCACCGCCCGCGAGGCCGGCAAGCAGTCCCGCCGCCTCCGCTTCCCCGAGGTCGCCGAGCCGATGACGACCCGCCAGGTCGCCGCGCTCCTCGCCGACGCCGCGTTCGCCGCCGTCCTCCACGAGGAAGGCCACAGCGCCCCCCTCGCCACGGCCGCGCTGCCCGCCACGGGCGACATCGTCCTCGTCGTCGGCCCCGAAGGCGGCGTCTCCCCCGAGGAGCTCGCCGCGTTCGCCGAGGCGGGCGCCCGGCCGTACCGCCTGGGCGCGAGCGTCCTGCGGACGTCGACGGCCGGAACGGCGGCCACCGCGTTGCTGCTGGGGCGCACGGGCCGCTGGTCCTGACCAGTAGGCATGCGAAACCGAGAGAAACAGGGATGACGGGGGTCACGAGGGGGGAGCGAGCTCTGCCATGGCAGCACAACTCCGCACACGGGACTACGGGCGGATGCTCGACCTGGTCGTCGCGGTCCTGGAGCACGAGGACCTGGGCTCCGCCTGGCACCTGATCGCCCGGGAGCTGCTCGACTCACTCGGCTGCGACTCGGCGACCTTCTCGGAGGTACGGATCGCAGAAGGCACCGGATCGGTACGGGGCTGGGCGCCCGACGCCCTGACCGAGATCGTCGACGGCCTCGTCGAACGACGGATCCTCCAAGGCCACCCGCTCCTGGAGTACGGGATGACCCAGCAGGCCCCGGTGAAGATCACCGACATCTGCGACGACTGGCGCAACACCCAGTGGTACCGGGAAGCACGCCGCGACTTCGGCGTCACCCAGCAGGTGGGCGTCCCCCTCGCCTGCGAGGACGGCAAGATGTGCGTCGCCCTCGTAGGCCGCTCCGGCGACTTCGGCGACCGTGACCTCGCCTTCCTGACCCGCATGCAACCGGTCATCCAGACCATGGCCAACCACGTCTACGAACTCCGCCGCCTGCGCAGCGCGGTCGTTCCCCCCGTGGGAAGCGACCTGACGCCGCGCGAGGCGACGGTCCTCGGCCTGCTCGCCGAAGGCCTCACCGCCGCCGCGATCGCCCGCCGCCTGGCGATCTCCCCCCACACGGTCAACCGCCACCTGGAACGGATCTACCGGAAGCTCGGCACGAACAATCGCGTGTCGACGCTGGCCGTGGCCCGGCAGGGCGGGCTCGTCGCCTGACCGGGTAGGAAGATCTTCCTATGTCCCCCGGGGAGGCCCGTCCGCGAAGCTGTTCCTACGGAACGGCCGGGGCCGGCCGCCGGATACGGGGGTACCGGCGGCCCGCCGGTCAGCTCGCGCTGAGCGTTCCGGTTTTTATGCGGGTTATGAGGGGGCGCAGCCTGCCCGGCGGCATGGCAATGATGTCGGCGGGGGCATCACTCTCCCGGAGGAGCACGGTGTCGCCGGGGCCGGCGGCGAGAAAGACGCAAGAGTTGCCGTGCTCGCTATAGGTGGACTTCTGCCAGTGCAGTGCGGTCACATCTGCTCCTCTTAAGTGGCCTTAGCGATGTCATGGATGAGGCTGCGTGAGGCTTCAGGGCCGAGGGCGACCGTACGCATGCGATCGAACATCGCGAGATATCGCTCCAGTTGTGCCGGCGCGTCAATGAGCTTGCCGTCGTATGCGACGTCGAGTGCGACGGTGTCGAGTTGGGGGACCGGGCCGTGGAAGTAGTCGATTCCCCCACCGGTGCTGGGAAAGGGCACACCAAAGGGGATGACCAGGATCGTGATGTTCTCCCGCTCGCTCATGCTGAGGAGGTGTTCGAGCTGGCGCTTGGCTACCTCGGCTCCGCCGAACTGCATGCGCAAGGCGGCTTCATGAACGACTGCTTCGTAGGGTGGTGGGATTTCGCGATGGAGGATGGCCTGGCGCCTGATCCGATGGGAAACCCGATGCTCGATCTCGTGGGGCAGGAGTGTCGGTACTGCCTCGCGGTAGATGGCGCGTGCGTACTCGATGGTCTGGAGCAGGCCAGGGATGTTCACCACTTGGGTGACGCGTAGCGCCCTCGCGTGATGTTCGAGTTCAGTGAGGTCGATCAGAGTTGCCGGTAGCAACTCGCGGTACTCCTCCCACCAGCCACGCCTGCGTTCACCGGTCATCGAGGCGAGTACGTCGACGAGCGGTTCGTCCGAGCAGTCGTAGGCGCGGGCCAGAGCGCGCACCCGGTCGGCGCTGACGCCGTAGCGCCCGGCTTCGATGCTGCTGACTCGCGACTGTGTGATTCCGAGCCGTGCTCCGGCTTCCGTTGCGGTCAGGTCGGCGCGCTCGCGGAGTCTGCGCAGTTCGGCGCCGAGGCGGCGCCGACGAACGGTGGGTGAAGGTGTGCTTGGTGGCATCGCATTCCTTCGTTGCTCGTGCACGTGTATGACGCCATCGCTCGAACGGGTTGCGCGTGAGACGCATCCCATGCTTTCCATGGGATGTATCCCATGAGGTCGCTACGGTGTGACGTGGGCCACCTCGGATGGCCCAACCTCACTTCGTTACCGGGAGGCCTCGTGGCAACCGTATCCGGATCGCAGCCATGGACGTACACGCTCGAACTGCCTCGCGATGCATCCGCACAAGCGGTCGCACGGGCCGTGCTGCGGGCCGTCCTGGGGGAGCGGGGCATGGCGGAACTGACCGGAGCCGCCGAGTCGTTGGCGGTCGAGCTCATCGCCGCCGCGCCGGCGCCCGCGGGGGGAACCCTGCGGCTGAGGTTGCGCGGGGGTGAGCGTGGCGGAGGGCTGCAGGTGAGTGTGGGCGGGCACATCGCCGAGGTGTCCGAGGAGCACGGCCGTACGGCCGTACCCCTCGCCGGGTGCAGGGAGTGCGACGAACTGGACGCGGCCCGGAGGAAGGCCGAAGTCCACGGCGGGGACGAGGCCGTGGACGCGGCGATCGCCGTACGACGGCACTTCCGCATGACCCACCGGCTGCCGGAAGGGGCGACGGGGTGACGACGGTCGTGGGCCGCCTCGTGGCGTGGTGCGCGCACGCGACCGGGTGGACGCAGGAGGGCGACGCGGCGAGATGCGACCGCTGTGGCACCCGGCGCTTCACGAGCTATGCGGCCCTGCTGATCCCGGAGTTGCCGCAGTGGGACGCGGGCGGCGGCGGGTAGCGGGGGCCGGGACGGGTTGTGTGCCGCTGTGCGTGAGCATCAGCATGGTCCCTGACAGGGCGGGGCGATGGGAGTGATCTGCAGTGGTGGTCCGGGATGGCGACAGGATCCGTGTCGAAGCGAGCGGTTCGGGCTGGGCCGACGGGGCCGAGGGCGTTGTCGCCGGGACGTGGGAAGGCCGCCTGCGGATCAGGGTCACCAAGAACGCGCCACCAGGGGTGAGCGCGATCCTCTTGGAAAAGGACGCCGTATACGACCAGATCGGGGTGTCGGAACCGATGCCACTGTGCTCATCGTGTCAGGGGAGCGGAAAGATCGAGTGGGAGGACGAGGAGGGGTGGCAGCACGAGGCACCGTGCTCGCTGTGCAACGGTGAGGGCGAGGTGAACGCCTGAGCGCCCCCGACCGGCCGACCGGCCTCAGCGGCGGTGGGTGGAGATCCGTGGTTCGGGCGCGGGTTCGGTGTGTTGGCTGTGCGGCCGGTGGGGTGTTGGCCGCCGTACTCCTGCCGTCGCGGATGCAGGCGCGTGAGGAGACCTTGCGCATAGGTCGTGGCTGAGGGGGAGCTGGCAGCTGCCGCGATGTGGCGGGGCCCGTCGTGGGCGCTTCGCTCGGCTCGCCGCCGTTGTGGTTGCTCGTTCGGCTGCGGGATGGATGTGGGTGCGGTTATCAACCGGCGTGTGCCGTAGGGCGGCGGATTAGTGCCCTGGGAGTGGCGGCCGGGCACCTCAGCGGCCGCGGTGGGCGCCTCGTGTCACAGGAACCCCCCTCCAGGGGCGGCCAACCACCCGCGGCGGCGGACACGTGGCCCGGGTTGCCAGGCGCAAACCACCCGCCGTCCCGCCAGGCCGCTCCTGTCACAGGGGCCACCACCCGGGGACGGTTAGCCGCCGTCTCGGCGGATAAGTGCCCCGAGTTGCCTGCCGCAAGCCACCTCCGGCCCCACCAGACCGCCTCCGTCACATAAACCCCCACCCAGGGACACCCGCCCGCTCAGCCACGACGGTGGCGCGCCGAGCGAAGCGCCCACGACGGCAGGAACCACATCGCGGCAGCAGCCCGCTCCCCGCCAGCCACAGACGGGCAGACCGGTCTCCTCACGCAGCCGCATCCGTGACGGCACGAGTACGGCGGCCAGCCCCCCACCCACCGCACCGCCAAGCAACCTGTCTCTTATACACA
>NZ_JBPQTS010000133.1:0-21382 GCF_051386455.1 Streptomyces sp. URMC 124 | reverse complement strand
GGCCACGGGGGCGGGGGGCGTGGTTCTGAGGAGGCTCACGTCACTTCCCGGCGTGGATCTGCTCGATGAGGGAGGCCAGGACGGTGTCGGTGCGGGGGCCGAAGTTCAGCAGCACGCCGTCGTCCACGGAGGCGACGCGGCGGTCCAGCCCGGCCGGCGTCTGCCCGACGCCCGGGATCTTCACCAGCCCGTCCACGCCGCCGACGGACGCGAGGCCCTTGCTCATCACGAGGATGACGTCGGGCGCGGCCTTGGCGAGGGCCTCGCTGGTGATGGGCGTGAAGTCCTTCTTCAGGCCGGACTCCTTGCCCGCGTCGACGGCGCCCGCGGCCTCGATGAGCGAGTCCGCGCCGGACCCGGCCCCGCCGAGGAGGTAGACGGAGGCCGAGCCGCGCAGGTAGAGGAAGGCGACGCGCGGCTTCTTCCCGCCGCCGGCGCTCTGCGGAATGGCGTCGGCGGCCTTCTCCAGCCGCTGCTGCGTGCGGCGGTCGAGCTCGTCCCCGGCGGCGGGGACGCCGAGGGCGGCGGCCACCTTGCCGATGCGCGGGCCGACGTCGGCGAGCTTCTTGGCCGGGTCGAGGACGACGAGCGGCACCCCGGCGGCGCGGATCTGGCCGACGGCCTCGGCGGGCCCGGTCGTGGTCTCCGCCAGGACGAGCGTGGGCTTGAGGGAGAGGACGCTCTCGGCGGAGACGTCGTGGGCGCGCGTGACCACGGGCAGCTTCGCCGCCTGCTCGAAGGTGGCGGTCACGTCGCGGGCGACGACCTGCCCGCCGAGGCCGAGGCTGAAGACGATCTCGGACAGCGCCCCCGTGAGCGGAACGATCCGCTCCGCGCTGCGGACGGTGACGTCATGGCCGTCCGCGGACCGTACGGTGGCGGGCAGTTGGGGCTTCGGCGTACTCGCGAGTGGCTCGATACGGTCGGCGGTGGGTGCCTTGCCCGCCGCCGTGGAGGCGCCTGAGCTGCTTGAACTCCCCGATGAGCCGCAGCCGGTGAGAACGAGGACGGCCAAAGTGAGCCAAGTGAGCAGTGCGGCGCGTATGCCGGTGCGGCGAGGGGTAGATATCACGGGGCCCGCCGACTGCCGTTGAAGCACGGTTCTGTCTGCCTTTCGCTCCGGCCGGGGGTTCCGACCTGATGGGATGTAGCTTAGGTTAGCCTTACCTAAGTCGCCATAGGGCGATGCCTGCCATCCCGCCCGAAAGGGGCATTCCGATGCTGCCGCCGCTCAGACCTGCCCGCGCACCCGTCGCCGCCCTGCTCACGGCGGCGATGACGGCGGCGATGACGGTGGTGCTGACGGGAGAGGTCCCCGGGGTCTCGCCGGGCGCGGTCGCGCACGCGGACGGTGCGGCACGGACGGTCGCCGGCGGCCGCCTGGACTGGAGCGTCAAGTCCTCCTTCCAGAACTACGTCACCGGCCCGATCGCCCAGGGCCGCTGGGACCTGCAGGGCGGCGCCGCCACCGTCGACGGCGGCCGGTTCCGCTTCCACTCCGCCAAGGGCGGCTACGACGCGGGCAGCGGGGCCTTCGAGGCCGGCTTCTCGGGCGGGGTGCACTTCACGGGCCACAAGAAGCCCGACGGCTCCTACGAACTCGACCTCACCATCAGCCGCCCCACCGTCCGCATCAAGGACGGCAGCGGCACGCTCTACGCCGACATGACCGGCAAGGCCAAGGGCACGGGCGAGGTCACGCAGGCGTCACAGGTGCCGCTGGCCGCGCTCGACTTGAAGGGCGTGAACATGCGCGGTGCGACGACGGCCGTCACGCTGGCCGACGTCCCCGCGACGCTCACCTCCGAGGGCGCGAAGGCCTTCGCGGGCTACTACGCGGCGGGCACGGCGCTGGACCCGGTCGCGCTGTCGGCGGACGTCGTGGCCGCGGCGAACGGCGCACCGAGCGGAGCGCCTTCCTCCGGTGCCCCGTCCTCCGGCGCGCCGTCCTCGCCGGAACCGGAGAAGAAGGACGCCCCCAAGGGCGGGTTCACCGGCGCGGCCGTCGACTGGGGCGTCCGCCGCACCTTCCGCGAATACGTCACCGGCTCCATCGCCCAGGGCTCCTGGAAGCTGAGCGACGGCGCCCAGGACGGCGGAGCGCTCTTCCGTTTCCCGGCCGGCAAGGGCACGTACGACGAGGCGGCGCACACCCTCGACGCCGCCTTCACCGGCACCGTCCGCTTCACCGGCAACCACCTCGACCTGACCCTCGGCGCGGTCACGGTAACGGCCAGGGACGGCAAGGGAACGCTCACCGCGGACGTCGCCGACGGGAGCGGAAGCCCGCAGAAAAACGTTCCGCTCGTCACCTTCGACACCTCCGGTCTCAAGGAGAAGGACGGTCTCGCCGCCGTCACCGAGGCCCCTGCCAAGCTCACCGCCGACGGCGCGAAGGCCTTCGGCGGCATGTACCAGGAGGGCGCGGAGATGGACCCCGTCTCCCTCGCCGTCCCCCTCGGCGCGGAGGCGAAGATTCCGGCACTGCCGGACCTGGGCAAGGCACCGGCCCCGTCCCCGACGGGCAGTCAAGAGGCCGATTCCGGACGTAAGGTGTCCGCAAAAAGTGCAACCGAGGCCTCATCCTCCTCGTCCTTCCCGGTGCTTCCGGTGGCCGCAGGCGCCGCGGGTGTCGTCGTGGTGGCCGCAGCGGTACTCCTCGCCCTGCGCCGCCGCCGGCGGTCGGCCGGCTGAAGACTTCCCGACTCCGCGCCGGTCGCGGGCGCGCCCCTTTCTTTTGCTCTAGCTAAGGAGACAACCGACGATGACCGTCACCTCCCGCCGCCACGGGGCGCTCGCTGCGCTCGCCACGGCGACCGTGCTCGGCTCTGTGGCCTTGGCCATGCCCGCGTACGCGGCCGACGCTCCGAAGACCGGCGGGCCCTCGCCGTTCCAGCTCAAGAACGGCACGCTCGAGTGGGGGGTGCAGGACGTCTTCCGCAGCTACATACCCGACTACGGGAAGATCGAGGTCGCCGAGGGCGCTAAGCAGGCCAAGGACAACGGCCCCTTCACGTTCGTCGACGGCGAGGGCTCGTACGACGCGGACAAGAACGTCCTCACCACCACGTTCAAGGGCAGCGTCCACTTCCTCGCGCACCAGAAGGGCGGCCAGTGGCTGCTCGACATCAAGCTCTCCGACCTCAAGGTCACGTCGGACGCCAAGGACGGCGGAAAGAAGGGCAGTCTCGTCGCCGATGTGACGATCAAGGGTGACACCCGGCAGGACGTCACGCTGGCGGAGCTGGACCTGGGGGAGAAGCCGCGGCTCGGCAAGGACGGCGGCGCGCTGACCTACAAGGAGGTCTCCGCGACGGTCACGCAGGACGGCGAAGACGCCTTCGCGCGGGACAAGAAGCCGTCGGCGGGCTTCCACAAGGGCGACACCATAGCGCCGGTGACTCTTTCGGCCACGGCCACGAAGGCCCCGGAGCAGTCGACCGGCGGTCAGGGGGCCGGAGGCAACTCCGGTAGTACGGGCGGCAGCGCGGGCGGTACGGGCGGCGCGTCGACGACCGGAGGCGCCACCACCGGTACGACGGCAGGGACGTCCGCCGGTACGACCGGGCAGACTTCCGGTGGTACGGCCGGGGACACGTCGGGTTCCGGTACCAAGCAGCCCGACGGCACCCTCCAAAAGGCCAACCTCGACTGGGGCCTGCAGAAGTTCTTCCGTGACTACATCACCGGGCCCACGGCCAAGGGGAAGATCGAAGTCTCCGACGGTGCGGTGAAGACGGGCGCCGGATTCCGCTTCTCGACGGGCGAGGCCAAGGGGAAGTTCGACGCCGCCACCTCTACGCTGAATGCCGCTTTCAAGGGGCAGGTCCGCTTCACAGGTCACGACGGCGCACTGGACATCAAGATCAGCAACCCCGAGATCAAGGTCTCCGGCACCACCGGAACCCTTCTCGCTGATGTCAGCAACAAGGGCAATGCCGATGTCAAGGGTCGTCCGATCGCGGAGCTGACGGTGCCTGCCGGTGCCCTCAAGGCCAAGGACGGCGTCGTGACGCTGTCGGCCGCGAAGACGAAGCTGACCGAGGAGGGTGCGAAGGCGTTCGCCCGCGGCGACCACCAGTACCCCAACTTCAAGAAGGGGTCCGCCCTCGACCCCGTAACCGTGGCCGCCGCCCTCGACAAGGACGCCAAGCTGCCGGGCGCCCCGGCCGGCAGCGGATCGGATCAGGACGACAAGAGCGGCTCGGGCAGCGGCTCGACGTCCGGCACGGGCGGTTCCACCACCGGTGGCGGCTCCACCACGGGCGGCGCGGGGACGACCGGCGGTACCGGTAGCACCACGGGCGGCGGCAGCCCCGGCACCGCCTCCCTCGCCAGCACCGGTGCCAACACCCCCACCGCCCCCCTCCTCGGCGCCGCGGGCGCCCTCGTGCTCGCGGGTGGCGGGGCCGTGTTCGCCGCCCGGCGGCGCGGCGCGGCGCAGCGGGCCTGACCGGCCCGCCCCCGTACCGGCGTCCCCTGCCTCCAAGGCCCCGGCAGGGGGCGCCGCCGCGGTGCACCGGTGTGACGGAACTCCCGTTCTACGGCGGACGGTTGCAGTGCTAGCCTCGGACGCCCCGGTAGTCCCATGAGGTGCACGAAGGGGCAGTGAGAGCGCAGTGAACGTAACGCTGACGGTCAGCAGCCGGGGCACGGGCCCCGGCGGCGGCGCGGTGCACGACCTCCGCCGGTGGCTGCAACGCCACCCGGAGCTGCGGGCGCTCATCCGGCAGGAGCCCGCTGCCGAGCCCGAGCCCGGCACCATGGGCGCGGCGTCCGAGCTCCTCACCCTCCTGCTGGCGCCCGGCGGCGCGACGGCCGCCCTGGGGGCCGCGGTCGTCGCCTGGCTGCAGAACCGCCGCGGCAATCAGACGGTCACGATCACGCGCCCCGACGGCACGCAGATCACCGTGACGTCCGAGCGGGTGCGCGACCTGAGCGCCGGGGACAGCGGCGAAGTGGCCCGGCGCCTGGCCGAGGCCCTTGAACCACGCGACCCCGGCACCGCTGCGACCGGCACCGCTGCGACCGGCACGGCGCAGCCGGATCCGGCGAGCAGGGCCTGACCCCTGTGGACGAAGGCCCCGGCAGAGATCTGACCGGCCCCGACTGCCACGCCCTCGTCGTCGGTACGGGCCGGCACCCCGCCGGCGCCCGTCTCGTCGGCCTGCCGAGCGCCGCCCGCTCCGCCACCGCCCTCGCCGAGGCGCTCCGTTCGGCCTGCGGCATGGCGGACGACCGCGGCGACCGCGTCACCCTGATCACGGACCCTGCCGGGCCGTCGGACGTCCTGGCCGCCGTGGAGGCCGTCACCGAACGCGCGGAGGGCGGCGTCGTCCTCTTCTGCTTCGTCGGCCACGGCCTCCTCGGCCCGGCCGAGCAGCTCTACCTCGCCACCTCGGCCGGCACGTCGGCGCACAGCACCGCCCACGCCGTCCCGTACGCCGAGATCAGGAACCTGCTCAGCGCGTCCTCCGCCCGGCCCGTGGTGATCCTCGACTGCTGCTTCTCCGGACTCGCGGAAGCCGTCCAGCAGGGGCCGCGCCGCGACCCGTACGTCTCGGCCCGCCCGGACGGCAGCTTCCTCCTCGCCTCCGCCACCCACTACGCCGCCGCGTTCGCCCCGGAGGGCGAGGAACACACCCTCTTCAGCGGCGAGCTGCTGCGCCTGCTGCGGGAGGGCGACGCGGGCGGCCCGAAGTGGTTCACCCTCGCCGACCTCTACCGCCAGCTCGACCGGCGCCTCCAGGGCGCGCCCGCCCGGCCGCACTCCGACAGCGTGGGCCGCATCGGCGACCTGGCCGTCGCCCCCAACCCCCGCTACGCCCCCGCAGCCGGGCCCGGCCCGGAGCCGCCGCGGTCCGGCGGCCCGTGCCCGTACCCCGGGATGCGCCCCTTCCTGCCCGAGCAGCACCACCTGTTCTTCGGGCGCGAGAAGCTCACCCGCGCCCTGCTCGACCGCGTCACCGACGACGGACCCGCGGGCCCCGTCGTCCTCGTGGGCCCCTCCGGCGTCGGCAAGTCCTCGCTCCTGCGGGCGGGCCTCGGCGCGGCCCTGGACGCTACGGGACGCCGCCCCGTCCTGCTCGTCCCCGCACCCGGCACCCGCCCGTTCCGCACGCTCACGACGAGTTGGGCGGACGCCACGGGCCGCCCGTTCGGCGAAGTCGAACGGGACCTGGGCGCCGGGCGGTTCGGCGGCCCGCCGGACGGCAGGAAACTCCCCGGCGTCCTGATCGTCGACCAGTTCGAAGAGCTCTTCACCCACTGCGAGGACGCGGAAGAACGCGAGTTGTTCATCCGCGCCCTCACCGGCGCCGGAGCCTCACCCGGCCCCCGCATCGTCCTCGGCCTGCGCGCCGACTACTTCGGCCACTGCCTGCGCGACCCGAGGCTCGCCCGGCTCGTGCGGAACGGGCAGTTCACCGTCCCCGCGATGGCCGACGACGAGGTGCGGTCCGCGGTCGAAGGACCCGCCGCGTACGCCGGACTGCGCCTGGAGGACGGTCTGGCCGACCACCTGCTGCGCGAGCTGAAGGACGAACACGCCGGCGCGGGCGGGGCCATCGCCCTGCCCTTCCTCGCCCACGCCCTGCAGGAGACCTGGGCCCGCCGCCACGGCGACCGCCTCACCTTCGCCGGCTACCAGGCCACGGGCGGCATCCGCACGTCCGTCGGCACCGCCGCCGAGCGCATCCACGACTCCCTCGACGCCGACGGCCGCTGCGCCCTGAAGGACCTGCTGCTGCGGATGGTGCGGCTGGTGGACGGCGACGGCCGGGCGGTACGGCGGCGGGTCCGCATCGACGAGCTCGGCCCCCACGCGGAGCTGCTCGGCCGCCTCGCCGACGCCCGCCTCGTCGTCGTCGACGACGACCAGGCCCAGCTCTGCCACGACTCCCTCCTCTCCGGCTGGCCCCGGCTGCGCGACTGGATCAACGCCGACCTCGGCGGGCTGCTGGTGCGGCGCAGGCTGGGCGACGCCGCCGACGCCTGGGCGGAGGCCGGGCGCCCGCCCAGCGGCCTGTACGCGGGCAGGCACCTGGCGGCGGCCCGCGCGGTCACCGCAGACGACGGCCCCGGCTTCCCGTCGCTGCGCCCGGTGGAGCAGGACTTCCTGGCGGCGAGCGGACGCGCCCAGCGGCGCCGCAAGACCGTGCAACGGGCGGGCCTGGCGATCGTCGTCGTCCTCGCGGTCCTCGCGTCCACGCTCGCCGTCCTGGCACGGGGCGCGCAGCACCGTGCCGAGGACCGGGAGTCGGTGCTGCTCGCCCGGCAACTGGCGGCCAAGGCCGACGTCCTGCGCGAGCGCGACCCCCTGGCGGCCCGCAGGCTGAGCCTCGCGGCCTACCGCCTGGCGAGCACCCCGGAGAGCCGGTCGAGCCTGTTCGCCACGCAGATGTCCCGGGTGCCGGTCGACCTCAAGGGCACGGACGGGCCGGTGCTGCACATGGCGTACAGCGGGGACGGCCGGGTGCTGGTGACGAGCCGGCCCGGCGGCCGCGTGCAGCTGTGGGACCTCAGCCGCCCCACCGCCCCGCGGAAGGCCGCCGCCCTGGACCTCGGCTCTCGCGCGGCCGTCGCCTTCCACCCCCGCTCGCGCCTGCTGGCCGCCCAGACGGCGAGCGGCTTCGCGGTCTGGGACACCACCGACCCGCAGCGCCCGCGCCGTCTCGCCGCCCGCGGAGCACCGGGCGGAACGGTGTCCTCGCTGGCGTTCAGCCCGGACGGCAGGACGGTGGCGGCGGGTCTGGCAGGACGGGGGAAGGGCCGGCTCCTGCTCTGGGACCTCGCTGACCCCGCCCGGCCGGAACCGCGCACCGACCGGGCGGTCGCCGAACAGGACGTGGTGTCCCTCGCGTTCCACCACGAGGGCCGGTTGCTGGCCGTGAGCAGTGGCACCCTGGGCGGGCAGGACGGGGCCGGCGCCTCGGGCGCGGTCGGGCTGTGGGACGTACGGGATGCGGCCCGGCCCGTCCTGAAGGACACGGTGACGACGGGGACGGCGACGGCGCTGGCGTTCCATCCGCGGCGCGGCGTGCTCGTCGGCGCGAGCCGGAAGAGCGATTTGTTCGGGTGGACCGTCGACGGAGGGGAGCGGCTGAAGGCCTTCGCTCCGGCCAAGGGCACCTTCACGTACTGGGAGTTCGAGGACCTCCCCGTCCTCGGCTTCAGCGGGGACGGCACCACCCTGGCCTGGCAAGGCAGGAAGACCGCTCCGTACGCGAAGAGCGTGCTGACTCTGCGACGCGTGGAGGACACGGATCCCGCGCTCTCCCGCCGCGGCACGGACGAGAGCAACCTGCCCGTGAGCACGGCCGCCCGGGCCGTCGCCTGGGATCCCGGAGGGGCGTACGTCGCCGCGGGAGGGGAGGACGGAACGGTGCGGCTGTGGCCCCTGCGGCCGCCCGCTCCGGCGGCCGTCGGCGCCCTGCCCTACGTCGACACCGGGACCAGCCCCATCAGCCACGACGGCACCCTCATGATCACGGAAGAGCGGGGGAAGGGCACGGAGGAGACCCGGCGGGTGTGGGACGTCCGCCGGCGGACAGCGCCGCGGCTGAGGTTCACGGTTCCCGAGCCCTGGGAGATCCGCAACTTCCTGCCCCGTACGTCCGTCCTCCTGGCCCACCGGTACACCGCCGCCACCAAGGACCACCTCTTCCGGCTGTGGGACATGAGCGGATCCGGCGACCCGGTGCCGGGCGGCGACATCCCCTTCAAGGCTCCGGACGTGAACCTCGGCTTCAGCCCCGACGGCAGGCTGCTCGCCCTCGGGCGGACGTTCGACCGCCGCATCGAGCTGTGGGACGTGAGCAAGCCGCGCACGCCCGTGCGACGGTCGGTGTTCGAGGGCAGCACGGGCGACTTCTCGTCGAGCATCTGGTTCCTGACGCCCCGTGTCATCGCCACGCGGGAGGACAAAGGCAAGGTGCAGCTCTGGGACATCGCAGACCCCGGCCGCCCCCGGCGGGCAGGGGCCGTCGACGGCATGAAGAGCGGGACGAGCATCGGCTTCTCCACCGCCCGGAACCTGATGCTGGCGGAGGAACCGGGCCGGAAGGTGGCGCTGTGGGACCTCTCGGACCTCCACCGGCCGCGGCGCGGCGGCCTGATCCCGGCCGGCGTGTCCGGCTACGAGGAGATCGGCGGCGACATCGTGGCGGCCGTCGACGAGAACAACAGCGTCCAGTTCTGGGACGTGAAGGACTTCAGGCACCCACGCAAGACGCGGACCATGCTCCTGGACCAGGAGAAGAGCACCGACGTCAAGCGCACCCCGGACCCCGGCCGGATCCTGATGGGCCCTCAACCCTGGCGGATCTGGGACGTCGGGCCCGGCGGGGACTGGCGCACGCCGCACTTCGTCTCACTGCCGGAGGCGAAGCGCGTCGAGCTCTTTCCCGACCGGCTGCCCCTCATCGCGGTGACGTCCGAGAAGAGCCCCGACAAGCGCCCGCTGACGTTCCTCCTGGACCCCGACACTGACCGCCTCTACGCGGAGCTGTGCCGGACCGATCCGTCGGGCGTTCCCCGGGAGGACTGGAAGAACCTCTTCTCGGACCTCGCCTACCAGCGCTCCTGCTAGGCGGAGAGCGGGAACTCCCGCCCCAGCGCCTGGAACACCGCCGTGTTCAGCGCGAACGCGCGCTTGCACTCGTCGACGACGCGCTGCTTCTCCAGATCGTCGACCGGCAGGGCGTCCAGCAGCTCGCGGTACTCGCGCTTGAAGGCGGCCGGGTTGCTTATGGCCTCGAAGACGTAGAACCGGACGCCGTCGCCCTTGCGGGCGAAGCCCCAGGTCTTCTCGGCGGTGCCGCGGATGATCTGGCCTCCGGAGAGATCGCCCAGGTAGCGCGTGTAGTGGTGGGCGACGTAGCCCGCGGGCCAGTCGCGGGCGCACTCCTCGATGCGGGCCGCGTACTGCTCGGTGGCGGGGAGCGGCTGCAGGCCGCTGCGCCAGCCGGGACCGCCGAGGTGGGTCAGGTCGCGCTCGAGCTCGGCGGTGCGGGCCAGCTCGGGGCGGATGAAGGGCCCGGCGACGGGGTCCTCCGCGAGGCCCGGGGAGGCGGCTTCCAGGGCGCGGTAGACGAACCAGAGCTGTTCGGTGTAGCGGCGGTAGGCGTCGACGCCGAGGCGGCCGCCGAGCATGTCGCTCATGAACGACGAGTTCTCCGCCTCCGTGTGCTGCTCGTGCGAGGCGGTACGGATGAGCGTGGAGAACGGCGTGCTGGCGGGCGCGTCCAAGGCGGACCTCCGGGTGACCGAGGGGACGGGCGTGGCGTCGGGAGCCATTGTCGCTACTTAGGCTTACCTAAGTCAATGACTTCCCGACGCCCCGTCGGTAAAACGTTAGCGCCCGGACGGCCGCCCCGCAGGGTTACGGGAGGGTGAGGATCTCCGCACCCGTGTCCGTCACCACCAGCGTGTGCTCGAACTGCGCCGTCCGCTTCCGGTCCTTCGTGACGACCGTCCAGCCGTCCTCCCACATGTCGTACTCGTACGTCCCGAGCGTCAGCATCGGCTCGATCGTGAACGTCATGCCGGGCTGGATCAGGGTGTCGTGGTGCGGGCTGTCGTAGTGGGGGACGATCAGGCCGGAGTGGAAGGAGGAATTGATGCCGTGGCCCGTGAAGTCGCGCACGACGCCGTAGCCGAAGCGCTTGGCGTACGACTCGATCACACGGCCGATGACGTTGATCCGGCGCCCGGGCTTGACCGCCTTGATCGCGCGGTTGAGCGCCTCCCGCGTGCGCTCCACGAGCAGGCGCGACTCCTCGTCCACGTCGCCGCACAGGTAGGTGGCGTTGTTGTCGCCGTGGACGCCGCCGATGAACGCCGTCACGTCGAGGTTCACGATGTCGCCGTCGCGCAGCACCGTCGAGTCGGGGATGCCGTGGCAGATGACCTCGTTGACCGAGGCGCACAGCGACTTCGGGAAGCCGCGGTAGCCCAGCGTCGAGGGGTAGGCGCCGTGATCGCACATGTACTCGTGCGCGACGCGGTCCAGCTCGTCCGTGGTCACGCCCGGGGCGATCAGCTTGGCCGCCTCCTCCATCGCCTGCGCGGCGATGCGGCCCGCGACGCGCATCCGCTCGATCGTCCCCTCGTCCTGGATCTCCGGACCGGAGTACGGGGCCGGGGCGTCCTTCCCGACGTACTCGGGACGTGCGATGGAAGCGGGGACGGGACGGGTGGGGGACAGGGTCCCCGGCGTGAGAAGCGACTGGCCAGACATGTCAGCGAGTGTAGCCAGGGCTCATCGGGGACCATGTGGGCGAGACGACGGATGTGAGGGAGGTCCCGATGGCCCTGTTCAAGAAGCGCCCGGAAGGCAAGCCGGGCGAGTGGTACTACTGCCTGAAGCACGGCACGGTCGAAGAGGGCCCGGAGTGCCGCGCCGCGGACCGCCTGGGCCCGTACGGCACGCGCGGGGAGGCGTCCCACGCGATGCAGACCGCGCGCGAGCGGAACGAGGAGTGGCGCAACGATCCCCGCTGGAACGACGATGCCGCCGGCGAGGGGCCGAAGGCCGGCTGAGGACGGTCCGGCACCGCCGGTCACCAGAGTGGTGGGCTGATCGCCGTCGCGGCCGAGAAGGGGCGCCGGGACCTTCCCGGGAAACCCTCTCCGCCGCGACGGCGAGCAACCACCACGGACGCGCCCGGCGGCGCCTACGCGGCCTCCGCCACCGCCTCCGCCGCCTTCTGCTCGCGCATCCGCACCGCGTGCTCGTCCGTCCGCTGGTCGTAGGCCATCAGTTTCGGCAGCGACAGCGCCAGCAGGCCCACGGACGCCACGCACGCCAGACCGCCCGCCCACACCGACGTGCGGACACCCGCCAGGGACGCCATGCCGCCGGCCCGCACCTGGCCCAGCTGCGGCCCCACCGAGTACGACAGCATCTCGATGCCGGCCAGGCGGCCCCGCAGCGCGTCCGGGATCGTCTGGTCCCAGATCGCCGAACGGAACAGGCCGCTCACCATGTCGCAGCCGCCCGCCACCGCCAGGAACAGCAGCACCAGCCACACGTTCCCCAGCCACCCCGCGACGGCCATCGCCGCGCCCCAGCCCAGCGCCGCGTAGACCACCATCCGGCCGTGCCGGTGCACCCGCGACACCCAGCCGCTGGTCAGGCTCACCACCAGGGAGCCCACCGCCCCCGCCGCGTACATCAGGCCCAGCGCCCACGGCGCGTCCAGGTCGTCGGCCAGGAACGGGAAGATCGCGGTCGGGAAGGCGAACAGCATCGCCGCCATGTCGATCGCGTACGTACCCAGCAGCTCCTTGCGGCTCCACGCGTACCGCGCGCCCTCCAGGATCCCGCGCAACGACGGCTTGTCCGCCTCGTGCGCGGCGGGGGAGGGCGCCAGCCCGAGCAGCAGCACCGCCGAGACCGCGTACGAGACCACGTCCAGCGCGTACGCCCACTGCAGCCCCGCATACGCCGTGATCACACCGGCGAGCGACGGGCCCGCGATCGCGCCGACCTGCCAGCGGATCGAATTCAGCGCCACCGCCGCCGGCAGCTGCTCGTGCGCCACGATCCGCGGCACGATCGCCTGCAACGCCGGCCGCTGCAGCCCGCTCAGCGCGCTCACCAGACCCGCCACCACGTACAGCGGCCAGATCATCGGATGCGGAAGGAGCGTGTTGAGCAGGAGGAGCCCGGACAGGACACCCAGCCCGGCCTCCGTCCACAGGATCAGCTTCCGCCGGTCCATCGCGTCCGCGAGCGCCCCGCCGTACAGCCCGAACACCACCAGCGGAACCAGCTCGACCGCACCCACCGCCCCGACTGCGAGCGCCGACCCCGTCAGCTCCTTGAGCTGCAGCGGCACCGCGATGAAGGTCAGGAACGTACCGAAGACCGTGACCAGACCCGCCACCCACATGCGGCGGAAGTCACGGGAGGAACGCCAGGGCGTCAGATCGGGCAGCAGGGCACGGAGCCGTCCCGGGGACGTGGGGGCAGGGGAGGAAGGAGGAGGGTCTTGCTCAGTCACGGGAGACCATGGTCCATAAGCGGAAGATCGGGAGCAAACGCTTTTTCGAACGACGTCCTCCGGATTTCGGCCTCCCCGGCCGCGGCCCCGGCCCTACCAGCGCGGCGGAGGCGGCGCCGCCAGCTGATCCGCCAGCCGCGCCAGCCGGTCCCGGAACCGCCGCCGCCCGCCCCGCGGCGCTGGCAACCCGTTCTCCCCGGCCGCCGCGCTCACCAGATGCTGCACCGTGTCCAGATCCAGCTCCGTGGTCGTCGACGCGCAGGACTCGGGCGGCGCCGGCGGCGCCGGCACGGCCAGCCGGTCGTGCGCGAGCGCCGACATCTCCGACCGCGCCTCCTCCGGAGCCCCGTCCAGAGACAACACCGTCGCCCCGCCGCGCCGCGCGTCGTACACCCGCTCCAGCAGCCCCTCACCCGGCTCGTCCGCCGTCACCACCAGCAGCGTTTCCCCGCGCCGCGCCGCCTCCAGCCGCCCGAGCCCCACCGACAAGTGCGCCGGCACGCCCGGCGGCACCCGGTGCCGCACGAGCGTCGGCGACAACTCCGGCAACCCCGACCAGGCCGCCTCGTCATCCAGATGCGCCGCCAGATGCCACGGCTCGTACCCCTCCGTCCCCACCAGCAGCAACCCCCCGTGCCGCCGCGCCACGGACGCCCGCAGCGCCCCGGCGAACCGGCGCGTGTCCTGCAACCACTCGGTCCCGGCGAGCACTTCCCGCAGGAGTGCGACCCGTACGGCGTCCATAGGCCTGGATTCTCCGCGCGGCGCGGTCGCCCACAGGGGAGTTACGCGGATTCTCACCCTTATGGGCAGGACGGCCCGTTCACTCACACGTGCGATACGGGTTCGAAGACGGCGCGCGGGGGCCTTGCCGGCCGTAGCGTCCGTTGATACGGACGAGGTACGGGAAGGGGCGGGAGCGAACCGTGAACGATGGAGTGCTCTCCCAGCCGCCGATGGCATGGCGGCTCTGTGGGAACCAGGTCAAGCTCTGGCGGACGGAAGCGGGCGTCACCCGCGAGGAGCTCGCGCGTGAGGCGGGGTACGGGGAGGAGACGGTCAAGTCGATGGAACAGGGGCGACGGCGCCCCACGCCGGAGTTCCTCCTGGCCGCGGACCAGATGTTCGGCGCCCGGGGGAAGTTGATCGCTACGCAGGAGTATCTGCAGCCGGATCGGTTCGTGCCGTACGCCAAGGACTTCATGCGGTACGAGGCAGAGGCCATCTCGCTCACTTCATACCAGCCGCTGCTCATCCCCGGCCTACTTCAGACCGAGGAAACAGTCCGACGGCTGTTCGACGTGAACTGGCCTCCGGTGGACGACGAAACGATTGAGGAGAGGGTCAAAGCGCGGCTGGCGCGACAGTCCATCCTGGCGACACAGAGCAAGGCGTTCACCTTCGCCATCGGTGAGGCGGCACTCCGCAACACTCTCGACCGTCCTGAGGCGCACAAGCGGCAGCTCCTCCACCTGCTGGAAGTAGGGCGGCAGCGCAACGTTGTCATTCAGGTACTGCCCAGCGGCGGTGCCAATCCCGGGCTCAACGGGCCGTTTGTTCTGCTGGAGTCACGCGATCACGAACGGTATGCGTACGAAGAGGGGCAGACGAGCAGCGCGCTGCATTCCAACCCCGAGAAGGTCAATTCCCTAATCCACCGCCACGCCTTGATCGCCCAGTGTGCCCTCAACCCCGAAGATTCAGCGCGGTTCATCAGAAAGTTGGCCGACGAGCTATGAGCACCGAACTCATATGGCGTAAGTCCAGCCATAGCGGCACGACGGCCGGAGACTGCGTTGAGGTCGCCGCCGTACCCCACGCCGTGCACATAAGGGACTCGAAGCACCCGGGGCCCCGGATTACCGTCCCGGCGACGTCCTGGTCCCGCTTCGTGGGGTACGCGGCTGCGGGTTGAGGGCCGGGGGTCGGGTGCGGCCTCCGCCCCGCAGTTTCGCGGGCGGCAGAACGTTCCGGGCGCCTCCAACCCGTCCCGCGCTTCTACGCTGGAGGGGTGACCAGCCGAGCCTCGAAGTCAGTAACCCCCGCCCCCGCGCGCGTCATTCCTCTCCGGCCCGATCGGGAGCCGCTCTGGCGGAACGTCGTGGGGGAGGTGTTGCGGCGGGAGCGGCTGGCGCAGAAGCGGACGCTCAAGGACGTCGCCGACGCCGGGCGGATCTCCATGCCGTATCTGTCCGAGGTCGAGCGCGGGCTGAAGGAGGCGTCCTCCGAAGTGCTCGCGGCCGCGGCCAAGGCGCTCGGGCTCAGCCTGGCGGAGCTGCTCGCCCTGGTGCAGGCGGAGCTCATCCGCCTGGCGAGCCGTACGCAGGTGACGTCGGCGAGGCGCAGCGCCTCCCCGCGTCAGGGCGAAGTGCGCCTCGCCGCCTGACCGGCGGTTCGGCGGGCGGCCGCCCACCCCCGTAGCGCGGCCGCCGGCCTACCCCCGTCCGCTACGCGGCCGCCGACAGGACGCGGCGGCTGAGGACCGCGTCGGCGAGGCCGTACTCCACCGCTTCCTGCGCGGTGAAGACCTTGTCGCGGTCCATGTCGGCGCGGAGGGAGGCGACGTCGTGGCCTGTGTGACGGGAGAGGACCTCTTCGACTTCCGAGCGGATGCGGAGCATCTCCTTGGCCTGGAGGGTGAGGTCCGAGACGGTGCCCTGCCGGCCCCCGCTGGCCGGCTGCCCCAGCAGGATCCGCGCGTGTTCGAGGACGAAGCGCCGTCCGGGGTCGCCGCCGGCCAGCAGGACGGCCGCGGTGGAGGCGGCCTGGCCGACGCAGAACGTGGAGATGGGGGCGCGGACGAAGGTCATCGTGTCGTAGATGGCCATGAGGGAAGTGAAGGATCCGCCCGGGGAGTTGATGTAGAGGGCGATCTCGGTCTCCGGGGCGGCGGATTCGAGGTGGAGGAGCTGGGCGATGACGACGTTGGCGACGCCGTCGTCGATCTCGGTGCCGAGGAAGATGATGCGCTCGGAGAGCAGCCGGCTGAAGACGTCGTAGGCGCGCTCGCCGTTGGGGGTGCGCTCGACCACGGTGGGAATCGTGTACTGGCTCATGGCGTCAGAGTCCGATCCGCTGCTTGGTGCCGGCCGGGCGGACGTCTTCCAGGGACTCCACGACGCGGTCGATCATGCCGTAGTCCTTGGCCTGCTGGGCTGTGAACCACCGGTCGCGGTCGCCGTCGCGGGAGATGGTCTCCTCGGACTGGCCGGTGTGTTCGGCGGTGATGCGCTCGATGGCCTTCTTGGTGAATTCGAGGTTCTCGGCCTGGATGGCGATGTCGGCGACGGTGCCGCCGATTCCGGCCGACGGCTGGTGCATCATGATCCGCGCGTTGGGCAGGGCGTAGCGCTTGCCGGGCGTTCCGACGGTGAGGAGGAACTGTCCCATGCTGGCGGCGAATCCCATGGCGAGGGTGGAGACGTCGTTGGGGATCAGCCGCATCGTGTCGTAGATCGCCAGTCCGGCCGTGACCGAGCCGCCGGGGCTGTTGATGCACAGGGCGATGTCGGTACGGGGGTCTTCGGCCGAGAGGAGGAGCAGCTGCGCACAGACGCGGTTGGCGGAGGCCTCGTTGACTTCGGTGCCGAGGAAGACGATGCGCTGCATGAGCAGCAGTGAGGCGAGGTGGTCGTCGAAGCGGGTCGGGGACGTTTCCCCATCGCTGGCGTGCGGGGCGAGGACGAGCGGTGGCATGGAGCCTCCTTGGGCCGGAGCGTGATGGCGTGGTCCCTCCACTCTCCGGCCGTCGGCGACGCCCCGACAGCCTTCTCTGCCCCCGGCAGATTCGCCGAGGGCAGAGCGATTTTGTTACGCGACGTGGTCCGGAGCCGCCGTCCGCTCAGCCTGCCCCGCCCGGCTCCCCTGCCCCGCGTGGTCCGCCTCGCCCGACGCGACCACCTTCGACGGCTCTGCGCCGTCGCGGTCGAGCGCTCCCGAGACCACAGCGGCCAGCAGGCCCGCCGCCGCCAGGCCCGCGCCCACGAGGGTGGGGGACGTCCAGCCCCAGCCCGCCGCGATGGCGGCGCCGCCGAGCCAGGCGCCGCCCGCGTTGGCGAGGTTGAACGCCGAGTGGTTGGAGGCGGCGGCCAGCGTCGGGGCGGCCTTGGCCTTGTTCATGATGAGCATCTGGAGGGGGGTGCTGGTCATGGAGCCGGCGGCGCCGATGAGGACGACCGTCACCAGGGCCGCCCACTTCACGTGCACCGTGAAGTCGAAGACGACGAGGACCGCGGCGAGGCCGGCCAGGGCTCCGTAGAGGGTGGGGCGCAGGGCGCGGTCGGTGAGGGGGCCGGCCGCGAGGACGCCGAGGGTCATGCCGGTGCCGAAGAGGGCCAGGACGAAGGTGACGGAGGTTTCGGAGAAGCCGGTGACCTCGACCGCCATCGCGGAGAGGTAGCTGTAGACGGCGAAGACGCCCGCGAAGCCGAAGACGGTGGTGAGCAGGCCGAGCAGCACCTGACGGCCGCCCAGGGCGCGCAGTTCCTTGCCCAGGCCCGCGCCCTGCTCGCGGGGCAGCTCGGGGATCAGGCGGGCGAGGGCGGCCATGGCCACGAGGCCGATCGCGGCGACGACGAGGAACGTCGCGCGCCACCCGAGGTGCTGTCCGAGGAGCGTGGCCGCGGGGACGCCGACGATGTTGGCGACGGTCAGGCCGAGGAACATCATGGCGACGGCCCGGGCCTGCCGTCCCTCGCCCGCGAGGCGGGCGGCGACCACGGAGCCCACGCCGAAGAAGGCGCCGTGCGGCAGCCCGGCCAGGACCCGGCCCGCGACGAGCGTCCCGAAGGTGGGGGCGAACGCCGAGGCCAGGTTCCCGAGCGTGAAGACGCCCATGAGCAGGATCAGCATCCGCTTGCGGGGGACGCGCGAGCCCAGGGCCGTGAGCAGCGGGGCGCCGAAGACGACGCCGAGGGCGTAGGCGGAGACGAGGTAGCCGGCGGTGGGGACGGAGGTTCCCAGGTCGTCGGCGACGTTGGGCAGCAGGCCCATCATCACGAACTCGGTCGTTCCTATGCCGAAGGCGGACACGGCGAGCGCCAGCAGGGCCAGGGGCATGAGGAGGGGGCCTTTCGGACGTGCGTGCGGGGCAAGCCCTCCAGCCTACGGGACGGTCCCGCGGTGCCCGGTCCCCGTCCGCCGCCGGTCCGCCGCCGGCTCAGCCCGCGCTGCCTTCGCGGGCCGCGCTCCCCTCACGGGCCGCGTTCCTCTCGTGGGCGCTCGCCTCCCACTCGCGTCCGATCATCCGGAGCAGTGCCGGATACACCCCCACGTACCGGAAGGCCTTGATGCCCGCCATGTACGCGATGCCGAACAGGCCGTTCGGCTTCACCAGGATCGCCATCCGGGCGTGGTAGCCCCCTGCCCCGTCCGGGACCCAGCCCAGGTGCAGCACTCCCCGGCAGGTCCCGTTGGACATCTCGGCCGCCCACTCGTCGTGGGTCTGGTAGACGGACCTGAACTTGCGGAAGTCGGGGCCCCGGGGGCCCTCGCGGAGGTCCGCGGGCAGCCGGTCCCGCAGCCCCGGCTCCCGCTCGCCGACGCCGGTGCCGGGCTTGTCCCAGCCGAAGAGCGCTCCGAGCTTCCAGCGGAGCGCGAAGAGCGCGCGCCCCACGGGGGAGTCGACGTAGTCCCCTTCTCCGGTGGAGACCTGCTTCACCAGGTGGGCGAAGTCGTCCGGGCCCCCGGGGGTCGGGAGCGCCCAGACGTCCTCCACGCGGAAGTCGTAGGCGATCTCGTGGATCCGCCAGGGCCGGGAGGTGTGTGCGGTGCTCGGCAGCCTCATGGTCGTTCCCCCATCTATACGATGCCGTATGGATCCAAGGTAGACCCGTCTATACGGTGCCGTATAGACGGGGGTCGCGTGAGGGGAGACACAGTCATGGGCGCCATTCGCACGCCTCGGGAAAAGTGGATCGAGGAGGGGCTGCGGGCGCTCGCGGCGGGCGGTCCGGAGGCCGTCAGGATCGAACTGCTGGCCCAGGCCCTCGGCGTCAGCAAGGGCGGCTTCTACGGCTACTTCCGCAACCGGGACGCGCTGCTCGTGGAGATGCTCGACACGTGGGAGCGCGAGGTCACGGACGAGGTGATGGAGCGGGCCGAGAGCGGCGGGGGAGACGGCAGGGCCAGGCTGGAGCGGTTGTTCGCGATCGTCGCGGCCGCCGACGGGACGCTGCAGAGCGTTGCCGCCGAGCTCGCGGTCCGCGACTGGGCCCGGCGCGACGAGGCCGTCGCCGAGCGGCTCCGGCGCGTGGACAACCGGCGCATGGACTACCTGCGCTCGCTGTACCGCTCGTTCTGCGCCGACGAGGACGAGGTCGAGGTCCGCGCCCTGCTCACCTTCTCCTCGCGGATCGGCACCCGCTTCATGGCCGCCGACCACGGGGGCCGCAGCCGCGAGGAGGTCATGCTGCTGACCAGGAAGTGGCTCCTGAAATAGCCGGGGAGACCGCCTCCTGGCAGGCCGCCGCTCCCCGGCCGGGCGGGCCGGGTACGGCTCAGATCTTGACCCGTGCCGCCACCGGCAGGTGGTCGCTTTTCGTCGCCGGCAGCGTCCACGCCGAGACCGGGTCCATGCCGCGCACCATGATCTGGTCGATCCGGGCCATGGGGAAGCTCGCCGGCCAGCTGAAGCCGAAGCCGTCGCCCGCGGCGCCCTGGGCGGAGCGCAACTGCGAGGTGATGGGGGCCAGGGAGCGGTCGTTCATGGTGCCGTTGAGGTCGCCGAGGAGGACGACGCGCTTCTCGGGCTCCTGCGCGATGGCCCGGCCGAGCGCCTCGGCGCTGCGGTCGCGCTGCCCGGCGGTGAAGCCCGCGTTGAACTTGACGCGCACCGACGGCATGTGGGCGACGTAGACGGCGACGGGGCCCTGGGGGGTGCGGACGGTGGCGCGCAGGGCGCGCACCCAGCCGAGCCGGATGTCGACGGGCTGGACCAGCTCCAGGGGGTACTTGCTCCATATGCCGACCGTGCCCTGCACGGAGTGGTACTTGTACGAACCCTCCAGCGCCCTCTCGTAGCGCGAGGCGTTGGTGAGCTCCTCCAGGGCGACCACGTCGGCCCCGGAGGTGGCGACGGCCCGGGCCGTGGCGGCGGGGTCGGGGTTCTCGGCGTTGACGTTGTGGGTGGCCACCGTGAAGTTGCCGCCCTTGCCGGTCTTGTCGCTGAGCAGGCCCCCGAAGAGGTTCACCCAGGTGAGCACGGGGAGCAGCAGGGCGATCAGTGCGGTCGCCGAGCGGCGCACGATCGCGAGGACGAACAGGACGGGGATGCCCAGGCCGAGCCAGGGCAGGAAGGTCTCGGTCAGGCTGCCGAGGTTGCCGACCCGGTTGGGCAGCTGGGTGTGCAGGAGCATCAGCAGGCCGAGCAGGACCGCGAGGGCGGCGAGGATGAGGCCGCGCCGCCAGACATCGCGGTCCCGCCACCGGTCCATGAGGCGCCGGGCCCCGGATCCGGTCCCCTCCGGACCGGCTCCGTCTCGGCCCGTCTCCTGCATGTACGCCTGCGCCATCCGTCGTCCTCAACTCTTCATCCGCTGCGGCCCCGCCCACCAGACGATAGGTGATCACCCGGTGAGTGCGGCATGCGCCGCTTCCGCTTCTGGCGTGACGCCCCTGGAGGGGGCGTCACCGGGAAGGACGACGTCCCGGCGGAGTGAGGTTCCGGGCCGGGGGCGTGCCGGGGCGTGCTGTGACACAACGGGCATATTCCCGGGTGCCTGGCTCGTACAGGCGGTTGCCGGGCTCCGTCCGGCGCCCGTGCCCGGCCGTCAGCGGGGACGTACGCCCTCCAGGACCGCGTCGACGATCTTCCCGGGGAGATCCTCCGGCAGCTCCGCCCGCTCGTGGAACATCGCCCGCGACAGCATGGGACTGACGATGAGGTCGCCCATCAGCTCGACGTCCAGGTCGGGGCGGATCTCGCCGGCGGCCACGCCGCGCCGCAGGACGGCGTGGACCGCCTCGCGGCGGCCCTTGACGACCTTCTCGTGGTACTCCTGCCAGAGCTCGGGGTGGGCCTTGATCTGGGCGAGGGCCGTGCGCAGGACCGCGGACGAGCGCTTGGCCAGGCCGCGCCGGCGCAGCGTCTCCAGCAGCGTCACGAGGTCGTCGCGGACGGACTTTCCGGCGAGCTCGGGGCCGGCGTGCTCCAGGGAGCGCATGACGTCGAGCATCAGCGCCTCCTTGCCGGGCCAGCGGCGGTAGACGGTGGCCTTGCCGACGCCGGCCTCGCGCGCGATGCGCTCCATCGACAGCTCGCCGAGCGTCACGCCCTCTTCGAGCAGGCGCAGGACGGTCTCGACGACGGCCGTCAGCTGCTCGTCGCTGATGATGGGGACGTTGACGACGCCCTCGGCCTCGTCGGCGGTGGCGCC
>NZ_JBPQTS010000132.1:0-21422 GCF_051386455.1 Streptomyces sp. URMC 124 | reverse complement strand
CGGCGGCCCGGCCGGCGGTGCCGTCGGCGGCGCCGTCAACGGTGCCGCCAACGGCCAGGCCCCCGCCCACGACGCCGTTCCCGCCGTCGACCCCCGGCTCCTCGTCCGCGAGGAGGGCTTCGCCGGCTACTGGGGCGAGTTCCTCCGCAAGCTCCGCAGCGGCGAGCTCGGGTCCCTCCCCGTGATCGTCGGGCTGATCGTCATCGCCCTGGTCTTCCAGCTGCGGGACTCGGCCTTCCTCGGTGCGGAGAACCTGAACAACCTCTTCGTCACCGCCGCCGGCACCGGCCTGATCGCCGTCGGCATCGTCTTCGTGCTGATCCTCGGCGAGATCGACCTCTCCGTGGGCTCCGTCAGCGGGCTCGCGGCGGCCGTCTTCGCCGTGCTGAACGTCAGCCACGGCATGCCGGAGTGGCTGGCGCTGGTCCTCGCGATCCTCTCGGGCACCCTCATCGGCGCCCTGCACGGGTTCTTCTTCGCCCGGATTGGCGTGCCCGCGTTCGTCGTCACCCTGGCCGGTCTGCTCGGCTGGAACGGCCTGATGCTCCAGGTGCTCGGCTCCAACGGCACCATCAACCTCGACGACTCCGGCATCGTCGCCGGTCTCACCAATCACTACTTCAGCGACGTCTCCGCCGCCTACGGGCTGGCGACGCTGGCCGTGGCCGCGTTCTTCCTGGTGTCCTTCCGCGACAGCAGGCGGCGCGAGGCCGCGGGCGTGCCCAGCAGGCCGCTCAGCGAGATCGTGCTGCGCACGGTGGCGCTGGCCGTGCCCGCCTACGTGGTGGCCTGGCTCTTCAACCAGTACAAGGGCCTGCCGCTGGCCGTGGTGATCTTCCTCGGGGTCGTCGTGGCGCTCGACCTCGTGCTGCGCCGCACGCCGTACGGGCGGAAGGTCTTCGCCCTCGGCGGCAGCGTGGAGGCGGCCCGCCGCGCCGGCATCAACGTCGCCGCGGTCCGGATCTCCGTCTTCGCCCTCTCCGGGACGATGGCGGCCGTCGGCGGCATGTTCCTGGCGTCGCAGATCAACGCCGCGAACCAGTCCTCCGGGGCCGGCAGCCTGCTGATGAACGCCATCGCCGCGGCCGTCATCGGCGGCACCAGCCTCTTCGGCGGGCGCGGCAAGACCTGGTCCGCCCTGCTGGGCGTGCTGGTGATCCAGTCGATCGCGTCGGGCATGGCGCTGCTGGGCATCGCCTCGGCGGTCCAGTACATGATCACGGGCGCGGTGCTGCTGGCCGCGGTGGTGATCGACTCGGTCTCCCGGAAGACACAGAAGACCGCGGGCCGGGCGTAGGCCTCCTGCGTACGCGGGGCGGGCGTAGGCCCGCTGCATACGCGGGCAGGACACAGGCCTCCTGCGTACGCGGCCCTGGCGCAGGCCCTGCGCACGCGGGCCGGGCGTAGGCCTCCTGCATACGCGGGCCCGGCACAGGCCCGTGCGGCGCGTACGCCGGACGGGCGTAGGCCTCGTACGTACGAACGGGTACGTATGAACGGTACCTGCGGGTAAAGGTGCGAACGGGTGGGCCCGGGCTCTCGTGAGCCCGGGCCCACCCGTGCCGTTTCGAGCGGTTTGGGGGCCCGTACGCCCGTTCGCGTGACCCGGGTCGCATCACCCGTTCATCGCCACGGCGGGCGGAACATTAGACTCGACGGATCTAGAGGTTCCTCCGGCGGATCCTCCGGCGGTTCCTCCGACGGATCCAGAGGGTCCTCAGGACTTCTGCACGTTTCTACAAGCCGACAGCTCGACGAAGAGGAGGCACGGGTGGCCCTGCTGACCCGCATCAGGGAACCGCGCGACCTGGACCGGCTCAGCCCGGAGCAGCTCGACCGGCTCGCCGCGGAGATCCGCACCTTCCTCGTCGACGCCGTCTCCAAGACCGGCGGGCACCTCGGGCCCAACCTGGGCGTGGTCGAGCTCACCATCGCCCTCCACCGGGTCTTCGACTCGCCGAAGGACAAGGTCCTCTTCGACACCGGGCACCAGGCGTACGTCCACAAGCTGCTCACCGGCCGCCAGGACTTCTCGAAGCTGCGCGCCAAGGACGGCCTGTCCGGCTATCCCTCGCGCGCCGAGTCCGCCCACGACGTGATCGAGAACAGCCACGCCTCCACCGTGCTCGGCTGGGCCGACGGCCTCGCCAAGGCCAACCAGGTCCTCGGCAAGGACGACCACGTCGTCGCGGTCATCGGTGACGGCGCGCTCACCGGCGGCATGGCCTGGGAGGCGCTGAACAACATCGCCGTCGCCAAGGACCGCCCGCTCGTGATCGTCGTCAACGACAACGAGCGCTCCTACGAGCCCACCATCGGCGGCCTCGCCAACCACCTGGCCACCCTGCGCACCACGGACGGCTACGAGCGCTTCCTGGCCCGCGGCAAGGACATCCTCGAGCGCACCCCGGTCGTCGGGAAGCCGCTGTACGAGACGCTGCACGGCGCGAAGAAGGGCCTGAAGGACTTCATCGCCCCGCAGGGCATGTTCGAGGACCTGGGCCTGAAGTACGTCGGCCCGATCGACGGCCACGACATCGAGGCCCTGGAGTCCGCCCTGCAGCGCGCCAAGCGCTTCGGCGGCCCGGTCCTCGTGCACTGCCTGACCCAGAAGGGCCGCGGCTACAAGCACGCCGAGCAGAACGAGGCCGACCGCTTCCACGGCATCGGCGCGATCCACCCCGACACCGGCCTGCCCCTCGCCTCCTCCGGCGCCAGCTGGACCTCCGTCTTCGCCGACGAGATGGTCGAGCTCGGCAAGGAGCGCGAGGACATCGTCGCCATCACGGCGGCCATGATGCAGCCGGTCGGCCTCGGCAAGTTCGCCAAGGCCTTCCCCGAGCGCGTCTACGACGTCGGCATTGCCGAGCAGCACGCCGCCACCTCCGCGGCCGGCCTGGCCACCGGCGGCCTGCACCCGGTCTTCGCCGTCTACGCCACGTTCCTCAACCGCGCCTTCGACCAGGTCCTGATGGACGTCGCCCTGCACAAGTGCGGCGTCACCTTCGTCCTGGACCGCGCCGGCGTCACCGGCGACGACGGCGCCTCGCACAACGGCATGTGGGACATGTCGATCCTGCAGGTCGTCCCCGGCCTGCGCATCGCCGCCCCGCGCGACGCCGACCAGGTCCGCGCCCAGCTGCGCGAGGCCGTCGAGGTCAAGGACGCCCCCACCGTCGTGCGCTACTCCAAGGGCACCGTCGGCCCGGCCGTCGAGGCCGTCGGCCGCGTCGGCGGCATGGACGTGCTGCGCCGCCCCGCCGACGCCGTGGCGCGCCCCGACGTCCTCATCGTCTCCGTCGGCGCGCTCGCCCCGATGTGCCTGGAGATCGCCGACCTCCTCGACAAGCAGGGCATCTCCGCGACCGTCGTCGACCCGCGCTGGGTCAAGCCCGTCGACGAGGCCCTGCCCGGCCTCGCCGCCGAGCACCGCGTCGTCGTCACCGTCGAGGACAACAGCCGCGTCGGCGGCGTCGGCTCGGCCGTCGCCCAGGCGCTGCGCGACGCGGGCGTCGACCTGCCGCTGCGCGACTTCGGCATCCCGCCGCTCTTCCTCGACCACGCCTCCCGCAAGGAGGTCATGGCCGAGATCGGGCTGACCGCGCCGGACATCGCGCGGCAGGTGACGGGGCTCGTCGCCAAGCTCGATGGTCGCATCGAGGATGCGGCCGAGGTCGTTGCGGAGCCTGTAGGGGACTAGGCCCCGCCTCTGCCGTTCGTCGGCCGCGGGTCGTCTGTGGTTGCTCGCGCAGTTCCCCGCGCCCCTTACGGGGCGTGAGGGCCCGCAGCAGTCGTCGGCGCGCCCTCGGCCCGGCCGCTCCTTCACGGACCGGTCGGACCACCTATCCGGGTGGTCCGACCGGTCCGTATGCATAGGGGCCCCTGCGTCCCATCGGGTGAATCCTGAGGGTGGGTGGCAGGTCCGGCCACCCCGCGCCCCGGATCATCGCGGACACTCGCTCAGTTCACGGTGAGCGACGGCAGCGACGGCGAAGAGTGTGCGAGCAGGTGGAGGTGGGCCGATGAGCACGAGCAACGAACAGCCCCTCCGGGAGCCCCGCGGCAAGCGTGGGATCTTCCGGACCAAGTCGGTGGAGCAGTCCATCCGGGACACCGAGGAGCCCGAGCACGCCCTCAAGAAGTCCCTCACGGCCTTCGATCTGACCGTCTTCGGCGTCGGTGTCGTCATCGGCACCGGCATCTTCGTCCTCACCGGCAAGGTCGCCAAGGAGAACGCCGGCCCGTCGGTGGCGCTCGCCTTCGTCCTCGCCGGCATCGTCTGCGGGCTCGCGGCGCTGTGCTACGCCGAGTTCGCCTCCACCGTGCCGGTCGCCGGCTCCGCGTACACCTTCTCCTACGCCTCCCTCGGCGAGCTGCCCGCCTGGATCATCGGCTGGGACCTGATCCTGGAGCTGGCGCTGGGGTGCGCGGTCGTCGCCGTCGGCTGGTCCGGCTACATCCGCTCGCTGCTGGACAACGCGGGCTGGCACCTGCCCACCGTCCTGGAGGGCACGCACAACGGCAGCTTCGGCTTCGACCTCCTCGCCTGCATCCTCGTCCTGGTGCTGACGGCGATCCTCGTCCTCGGCATGAAGCTGTCCTCGCGCGTGACGGCCGTCGTGGTCGCGATCAAGGTCACCGTCGTGCTGATCGTGATCATCGTCGGGGCCTTCTTCATCACCGGCTCCAACTACGACCCGTTCATCCCCGAGTCCCAGAGCACCACGGCCGGAGGCGACATCCAGGCGCCGCTCATCCAGCTGATGTTCGGCTTCTCCCCGTCGAACTTCGGCGCCATGGGCATCTTCTCGGCCGCCGCCGTCGTCTTCTTCGCCTTCATCGGCTTCGACATCGTCGCCACCGCCGCCGAGGAGACCCGCAACCCCCAGCGCGACGTGCCGCGCGGCATCCTCGGCTCCCTCGCCATCTGCACGCTGCTCTACGTGGCCGTGTCCGTCGTCGTCACCGGCATGCAGAAGTACACCGAGCTGTCCACGGACGCGCCGCTCGCCGACGCCTTCAAGGCCACCGGGCACCCGTTCTGGGCCGGGCTCATCAGCTTCGGCGCGGCCGTCGGCCTGACGACCGTCTGCATGATCCTGCTGCTGGGGCAGAGCCGGGTGTTCTTCGCGATGAGCCGCGACGGGCTGCTGCCGAGGATCTTCTCCCGCGTCCACCCGAAGTACGGCACGCCGTACCGCTCCACGATCCTGCTCGGCGTGGTCGTGGCCGTGCTCGCGGGCTTCACCTCGATCGACGTCCTCGCCGAACTCGTCAACATCGGCACGCTCTTCGCGTTCGTCGTCGTGGCCCTCGGCGTCGTCATCCTCCGCCGCAAGCGGCCCGACCTGCCCCGGGCCTTCCGCACCCCGCTGGTGCCCCTGGTGCCCGTCCTGTCGGTCGTGGCCTCGCTGTGGCTGATGCTCAACCTGACGGCCGAGACGTGGCTGCGGTTCGCCGTGTGGATGGTCGTCGGCGTCGTCGTCTACTTCGTCTACGGGCGGCAGCACAGCCGCGTCCCGTAGCCGCGCCCGCCCCGCTACGGGCGTACCGCGCTCGGGCCCGCCACCTCCGCGCCGCAGGAGGTCACGCGGGCCCGCAGCCCGCGGTCGGCGGTGACGACCACGCACCGGCGGCCCGCCTCCCGGGCCGCCACGAGCTCCGCGATCCGGTCGTCGCCGCTCCCCGCGGCCTCCTCGATCCGTACGCCCGGCACCGGGCCGACGCCGCGCGCCTTGCCCTCCACCACGAGGACGACCTCGGGGGCGCCGGCGAACAGCTCACCGTCGCCGCGGTCCGCACGGTCCGCGAGGTGGTCCCGGAGCCTTTCGGTGGCCGCGCGGCGGTCGCGCCACCAGCCGTCCGGCACCGAGCCGACGACGTTCGCGGAGTCCACGACGAGGAGGACGGGGAGGAGGGCGCTCATGCCCCAAGCCTCGCACGCCGGCCCTGTACGCGGCCCGCGGCAGGAGGCCCTGACCGGCCACGATGTTATTGTCGAGGGTCGACAAACGGGCTCCGAGCGCAGCGCGACCGAGGCCGAATGCGAGAGCCGCATGTGAGAAAGGCTGGCAGCGAGTCATGGCAGTGCGTACGGCCACCCCGGTCACCGGCTGGCTACTGAGGGGGAGCGACGGCCGTCTGACGGCCTACGCACCGGCCGAGGGCGGTGTCGTGCGCTGGACCGAGACCCGGCCCGGCGGCCCCCAGTGGACGGGCCCGGAGCTGCTGGCCGTCCCCGGCCTGGAGGCCTGCCTGTCCATAGCGCAGAGCCCCCAGGGGTACGTGTACCTCGTCGGCGTGCGGCAGCGCGAGACCGAGGCGGGCGAGGCCGACACCGACATCGTGTACGCCACCCAGTTCCAGTCCGGCCGGCCGCCGACGAACTGGCGGTCGATCGGCTCGCCCCACGGCGCGGACCGGCAGCGCTCCGCCCAGCTGGGCGTCCCCACCGCCGCCGTCGACTCCACCGGCCTGCACGTCTTCGTGCGCAACTCCGGCGGCGGCGTCTGCGGCCGCCGGCAGGACGCCCGCGGCATCTGGAGCCCCTGGGCGGACATGAAGGGCAGTCACGTCCTCGACGGCCTGACCGCCACCGCGACGCCGTCCGGCCGCGTCGAACTGCTCGGCCCCGCGTCCGAGTTCGTCCTGCGCTGGCGCCAGGAGCAGCCGGGCGGCCCGGTGCGGCGCGTGCGCAACGTCCCCGCCAAGCCGGGTGCTTGCTCGGCCACGGCCGGGGTCACCGGCGACGACCGGGTCACCCACTTCTGGCGCGACGCGGCGGACGGCAGCCTGCAGACCCTCGCCCCGGAACCGGCGTCCGCCGAGGGCGCCGACACCGCTGAGGGCGCCGACACCGACGCCGAGCCGGCCACCGTCTCGGTGGGCGGCACGGGCAGCGGCCCGGTCGCCGTGCTGCACGCCGTCCTCGACGGCCACGCCTGCACCGTGCTGGCTCAGCGCGCGGCCTCCGGCCTGCCGGCCGTCGCCGTGTGCCCCAGCGGCGACGAGACGCTGGCCGCGCAGTGGTCGGAGACCGGCGAGGAGTTCACGGGCGCACCGGCCCTCGCCCTCGACGGGAACGGTCTCATCACCGTCGCCGTCCTCGGCACGGACGGCCACCTGCGCGTGGCCCGCCAGCGCACCGACGAGCCGGGCCTGGCGCTGGGGGAGTGGCAGCGGGTGTAGCGCGCCGCGGCGCTGCGGGGGCACACTGCACGTGTCCCTGCAGCAAGCGTTGTCGGCGGCTGTCAGCCCTCCGGGAGGCTTCGTGCTGTACGCCTTGGGGTTCGAGCGCATCGGCGTGGTGGCGAGCGACATGTACTTCGTCGATCCTGATCCGCTCCCCGGTCAGGAAGGCGCGGAACGGGGAGTGCGCCTTGAGGTCCGGCTCTTCCGGCGGGGGGAGTTGAAGGGAACCATCTACTCCTCACGGCCCATCGCCCTCGACCGCCCGATATGGCGGGCCGACCTGCTGGAGTCGGTGTCCGGGCCGCCCGGAAGCCTCGACCGGGCCCATCACCACCCGAGGTTCGACGACTGGAACCCCGGCGGGAGGGTCTTCACCGAAGCGCTGTCCGCCGCCCCGCTGGACTGGGTCGCCGGGCGGCTGTCGGACCTCGGCGGGCTGCTGGCCGAGGCGGGGGTCGACGAGAGCGAGGCCGGGCCGTCCGACGCGGCGGACCTGCGGGCGGCGGTGCCGGAGATCATGGCGGCCGTACGCCGGATGCACGAGGGTGTGGTGCGCGGCGAGCTGGCCCGGCCGCCGGCGGGCGAGCAGGCCGACGCCGCCCGTATCAGCTGGCTCTGACCAGCGGGCCGATCCCGCCCCCGCCCTCACAGCCGCTTCGCGCTCCGCAAGCCCGCCGCGTAGAAGCCGTTGCCGTCCAGGCGGGCCGTGCCGCCCTTGTCGCCGAAGGTGGGGCCGTTGGCTTCCTCGCGGCTGGAGATGAAGCGGGGCTTGCCGTCGGTGTCGAGGCCCATGTAGATGCCGACGTGGTCCAGGCGTTCGCCGGTGCGCTTGTCGATGTCGAAGAAGACGAGGTCGCCCGGCTGGAGCCGGTCCGTGGCCTCGGGGCGCTTGCCGGTGAGCTCCAGTACGGGTACGCCGGGGGAGAGCCGGGCCATGCCGTTGGCGGTGCGCGGGAGGCCGTCGCCCTTGACGTCCTTGGCCATCAGGGGGTAGCGGGCGCGGTAGCCGAAGACGGTGCGGATGAAGCCCGAGCAGTCCATGGCCCGGAAGCGCTGGCGCTCGGGCTGTTCCACGGTGCCGTCGCGGAAGCGGTAGGGGATGCCCAGGTAGTCGTAGAAGTCGGACTGCTCCAGGCGCAGGTCGCCCGCCACCGACCCGTTGGGGTTGAGCGGGCCGAACTGGGCGTCGCCGGCGTACGGGACGCCCTGGGCGTCCTTTTTCTGCGGGGCTCCTTCGAGGTACTCCATGGCGAAGGCGAAGATGTCGGGGTCCTTGCTGCCCAGGGACTTGCTGAACCAGTCCTTGAACCAGGCGGACTTCTCGGAGCCCTCCTTCCACGCTTCCGGCAGCAGGCGCACCCAGCTGTCCGTGGTGACCTTCGCCGAGGTGTACTTGGGCTCGGTGAAGGTGCGGCTCGCGCCGGTGAGGACGGCGGTGCGGGCGCCGTCGCTGAAGGTGGCGAGGACGCCGCCGTCCGCGGCGCGCACGACGGTGCGGGCCGGGTTGGCCAGCCGCTCGTAGCGCCGCTCCCCGGAGGCGGGCTTGGCGGCGGACGTTCCCCCGGCGCCGGAGACGGACTGGACCGGCGGCGCCGTGGTGTCCTGCTTCTCGCGCAGCTCCACCGTGAGGTACGCGCTGGTGCCGAGCAGGCCGAGCACGACCAGGGCGTGGAGGGCGTGGCGGCCGGTCGGGCCCTTGTTGCGGCTCTTGTTCCGGCCCTTGCTCCGGCCTTTGTTCCGGTCCTTCGTCATGGGGCTGCGCTCCGTGGGGTCGGGAAGTTCAGGCGGTGGGCATGAAGCCCAGCAGGATGCCGGCGGTCAGGACGACGTAGTTGGCGAGCGAGACCGTGCCGGTGGCCAGCAGGGTCGCGCCGCGCGGCTGGCGCACGAGCTGGTAGGCGATCAGGCCGGGGACGATGAAGCCGAGCGTCTGGTTGGCGTACATCAGCGGGAACTGCTGCTGCAGGATGACGTAGAGCGTCGCCTGCAGCACCACGCCGGTCAGTACGACCGCCGCGAACAGCCGCTTGCCGTAGAGGATGACGTAGCGCTGCAGCAAGAGCGTCGCCAGGTACGTCAGGACGGTGATGCCGACGACCATCGCGGCGCGCTGCAGGCTCTCGACGAGGGTGAGGGCCAGCCAGCCCGGGGTGATCATGCCGCCGGGGGAGAGGTTGGTCGTCAGGTAGCAGACCAGGGAGAACAGCAGGCCCAGGGCGATCCCGATGGCGGCGATCTCCGGGGTGAGGACGGCGGGGATCAACGGAAGTCTCCTGTGGGATCGATGTAGGTCGGCACGTACACCGGGGGCTCCTCCGGCTGCTGCGGCTCCTGCGGCCGCCGCGTCTGCGGGCTCTCGTCCGCCGGCAGTTCCGCCAGCCGCTCCAGCAGCAGTTCGCCCTGGCCGTGGATGTTGCCGATGGCGATCAGCGAGGCGCCGGGGCCGAGCCGGTCCAGGATCTCCCGCTCCAGTTCGGCCGGGTCGCGGCGGTCGCCGCCCAGGTCGACGATCTTCGAGCGCCATTCGGCGGGGATCGCGTCGGCGGCGCTCTTCGTCGGGTGACCGATCAGGAAGACCGATTCCGGTTCGAGGCGGGGGATCAGCTCGCCCATCTGCCCGTTGCGCTCGACGCGGTCCGGGCGGCAGTTGATGAGGACGTGCAGGGGGCGCTCGATCGCGCCCAGGCTCAGCAGCTGCTCGACGTTCATCAGCGTCGACTCGGGGTCGTTGGCAGCGAAGATGTTGGCGAAGCGGAACGGCAGGCCCTCGGGGGTGAGGTAGCGCTCGACGGAGAGCACGCCGGGGTCCGGCGGCGCGTCGTACATGCCCCGCAGCGCGGTGGCCCGGTCGACGCCGAGCAGCTCGGCGACGGCGAGCGCGATGGCGACGTTCTCCTTGAACGTGAACCAGCTGAAGCCCCGCAGCTCGGCGTCGGTGACCGTCTCCGGGTCCACGGCGATCAGCTCGCAGTCCCGCTTGGCGGCCTCCTCGCGCAGGATGTGCAGCCGGTCGCGCTCGGCGGTCACGCAGATGCCGCCGTGCGGCATCGACCGGCTCAGCGAGCGGGCCACGTCGTCCAGGGTGGGGCCCATCTCCGCCAGGTGGTCCTCGCGGACGTTGCACAGCACGCCGATCGTGGAGCGGATCAGCTTGCTCTGGTTGACCTCCTGCAGGGCCGGCATGACGGCCATGCACTCGATGACCAGCGCGTGCGGCCGGTACGCGGCGGCGCGCCGCACGATGCCGATCTGCTCCACGACGTTGGCGATGCCGAACTTGCGGTAGACAGGCTCCTCGGTGGCGTCCGGGTGGATGAAGCGCGCCGCGGTGCCAGTGGTCTTGGCGACCGTGACCAGGCCACCGCCGCGCAGCGCGCCCGCGCACAGCCGGGTGATGGAGCTCTTGCCGCGGATGCCGTTGATCAGCACCCGGGTGGGGATCATGTCCAGGTTGGTGAAGTGGCGGCGCTGCTCGACGACGCCCGCGACCAGGACGATCGCGCAGCAGATCACCAGGACCGTGTAGAGGAAGAGCACCGCGTCAGTTCCTTCCGGAGGGGCGCGCCGGCTGCTTCTGGTTCAGCTGCTGCCGGATCAGTTCGAGGTTGCGGACGACCGCGCCCGCCTCGTCGTGGTGCTGGGGGAACAGCACCGTCCTGCGGTCGCCCCCGGCCAGCGCCTCCGCCCGGCCGGCGAGCGTGCGCAGCGGGCGGATGACGAGGATGTGCAGCCAGCCCAGGCAGGCCACGGCGGCGGTGACGCCGAGCAGCCCGGCGAGCATGGTGTGCCGCTGCGCGGTGTACTCGGGCAGCTCCAGCCAGGACGCCGGCTGCTCGCTGACGACCTGCCAGCCGAGGTCGCGGACCGCTCCGCCGCCGGTGAAGGGCGCGGCGGCCGCGAGGGAGGAGCCGCCCGAGGTGCGGTGCAGCAGCGCGGTGCCGTTGGTGGCCTTGCGCGCCTTGACCGCGAGGTCGTCCAGGTGGCGGCCGGGCAGCCGGGAGAAGGCGCGGAAGCCGTGCTGGCGGTCGGCGGCGACGATGCGGTGCTTGTCGTCCACGAGCCACACCTGGCCCAGGCCGGGCCGGGTGACCATGGAGATCAGGAACTGCGGGTCGTACTCGCCGACGACGGTGCGGCCCTTGCCGCCGGGCACGGCCGCGTACGCGGCGACCGCGGGCTCCTTGCCGGAGGTGTTGAGCTGGGCGACGGAGTCCGCATACGGCTTGCGGCCGCCGGGGTGGCGCGGGGAGGCCCCGGCGCGGGTGAGGACCTTGCCGTCGGCGTCGAGGACGTAGACGGCGCGGTAGCGCGGGTGCTCGCGCAGCGTCGTCTGCAGGACGGCCTTGTCGGCGGCGTCGTCCTTGCCGCCGCCCGCCCCGACGATCTGCGCGACGGAGGCGACGTCGGCCCAGCCCTCGTTGAGCGCCTTGCGGACGCGGTCGGCGGCGGTGTCCGTGCGCCGGCGCTGGTCCTCGACCAGCTGCTTGGGGACGGTCACGCCGCTGCCGGCGCGGTTGAGGAGCAGCAGGAGCGGCGCGGCCCAGGCGAGCAGGACGACGCCGCAGACGATGACGGTGGCGCGGGTGCCGAAGCCGCCGCGGGCCCGGCCGGTGCGGGTGGGCCGGCCGCCGAGCAGCTGGCCGCGCAGGCTCTCCAGGGCGGCGCCGATCCGGGCCGGCTCGCGGCCGCGGAACCTGCGCACCGGCCGGTCGAGCTCGCCGCGGCCGATCCTGCGGCTCTCCAGGTACAGCTGGATCAGCGGGCGCTGGACCGTGCGGATCAGGATCCAGGTGACGAGCACGGCGAGGACGAGCAGTACGGCGGCGGCCACCAGCCCGAAGGCCTGGGTGCGCACCGCCTTGGCGTCCTCCGTGATCTTGACGGAGGTGACCACGGACAGGCCGAGGCCGCCCGCGGGGCTGGTCTCGCCGGGGGAGCGGCCGGCCGCCGCGTAGCCCACGGCGGTGCGGTGCGCCTTGTCCGGGCCGCCCATGAGGTGGCCGCTGGCGCCCGGGTGGCCGCCGGGCTCGGGGATCTTGCCGAACGCCGCGGCGGCAGTCTTCGCGGCGCGCTTGGCCCACGCCGTCCGGGTGATCGAGGGGCCGTCCTTGGCGAGGACCGTGCCGGCGGAGTCGACCACGAGCAGGGACCGGTTCTCGCCGGTGGAGATGCCCGGCACGTTGAGGGTGCCGGAGGCGACGAGCAGCCGCGTCTTGCCGCCGTCGCGCAGGGCGGCGGTGACGAGCATGCGGGTCTCACCGGAGGGGAGCTTCACCAGCCGGGGGGCGAGGCCGCCGTCCTTGTCGCCTTTTCCTCCGCTATCGGAATTTTTGTCCCCGCCACCCTTGAGGACATCGGCCAGGGGAATCGTTTCGCCGCGCGCGGCCAGCAGGCTGCCCCCGGCGGGGTCGATGACCGCGAGGCCGCGCCACTTGTTGTAGACCTTGCCGAGCTTGTCCAGGACGGTGTCCGCCGGTACGGCCTCGGGCCCGGTGAACAGCGCGGCGGCGCGCTGGAGATCGGTGACGCTCTCGTCCAGGGAGGCCCGCAGGGCGAGCGCGCCGTCCTCCGCCACCCGCTGCTGCGAGCTCAGCACGGCCTTGTCGACGGCGGCCCGGTCGTGATCGCCCAGCACCAGGGCGGTCGCCCCGGCCACCAGTAGCAGCAGCGCCAGGAGCGCGGCGATCGGCGGGCGGGCGCCGCCGAGCAGCGGCATGTCGGCGCGCCGGCGTATCTTGCGCCGACGCGCGCCGCGCGGAGCGGAGGGCGGCATCGCTGGGTATTCCTTTCGGCCGCGGCACGGCATTGCCGGGACGGCGGAATACCTTGTTCTGCTTGCCGCTCATCAGGGTGGACTAACGGGAACCGCAGAATTCTAAGTGGAACATAAAGTATTGACAAAACCTTGGCGACATGTAGCTCATGTGCGTGCGTATCGGGTGCAGTTGAAGTAGGGGCGGGAAAGCGTGCGGCTCCGGGGTACTTTTGCCGGCATGACGACCCAGCCGGATGCCGCCCGTACAGCGCGCATGATCCGCGTCGCCCGTACGGTGCCGGCCTGCGTGCTGCTCGCTGCGCTGGCCCTGGCCGGGGCGGCCGGCTGCGGGGGCACGTCGGCCGCGGACGGCGACGGGGGCGGGGGCGGGCGCAAGGACACCACCAGGTCGCGCAGGGCCGCGCCGCAGCCCCCCGGCACCGGCACCGTCGATCTCGCCCGCCGCATCACCGACTACACCGACGGCATCACCGCCGACGGCAGCTACCGCATCCCCTCCGAGCGCGAGCGCCGCGCCGCCGCCGAGGGCGTGCGCGCCCTCCTCGACGGGGACCGCACCGCGGCCGTGCGCCGGCTGGGCGGCATCGGGTACGCGGTGCGCACCCTGGTCGACAGCAGCGGCGGCGCACGGTACGCGGAGGTCGCCGACGCCACGCGGGAGGGCGAGGTCCGGCGCGGCTGGGGGCGCGTCTACGTGGACCTGCGCGGCCCCGCCCGCTGGCAGGTCCAGGTCCCGCACCCCTCCGCCGACCAGCGCACCGAGCAGCTCGGCATCGGGCTCCTGCGCGGCGCCCCGGGCGGCGTGCTCGTCCTGGCCGGCGCGCACCGCGCGGCGGACTCCGGGGACGGCCCCGACGCCGCGGACGTCGCCCACCGCCGCGACTCCGTCTTCGCCGCCGTCGCAGCCGCCCTCGCCGACCGCCGCCTGCCCGCCGTCCAGGTCCACGGCTTCGCCGACAGCAGCCTCCCCGACCACGACGTCGTCGTCTCCCCCGGCAAGGGCGAGGAGGGCCTCCCCTCCGCCGTCCGCCTCGCCGCCGCCTACCGCGCCCAGGGCCTGCGCGTCTGCGAGGTCTGGGAGCGCTACTGCGGCCGCCTCGAGGGGCGTACGAACGTGGAGGGCGAGTACGCGGAGGAGGCGGGGGTGCCGTTCCTGCACGTGGAGCACAACCGCCGGGTACGGGACGACGACGGGCTCGTGGCGAAGGCGGTGCGGGCGCTGCTGGAGGTGGCCACGAGGTGGGGCGCGGGGCAGCGCTGACGGCGGGGCGTGGAACGGGTGGGGCACAAAACGACCCTGGCGCAAAACGGAGCTGACGGTTCGCTCCGCCGGGTGGCCTTCGGGCGATTTCCGTACCGGGGACCGAGGGGGAGGGGTTAGCTGGCCCCTATGTCGGTGCCGGTGCCGGTGCCGGTGCCAGTGCCAGTGCCGGTGCCGGTCCCGCGGCGGCCGGGAGTCGGAGACGGGGGAGCCTATGGGGGCGCCACTGCGCCGGGCGCGCGCGCAACGACGCATCGGGCTCGGGCTGGCCTGCGCGGCTCTGGCCGGCCTGGCCGTCGTGCTGTGGCGGGGTGACGTCGACAGCCCCGGGACGGCGACGTGGATCTCCGTCGTCTCCGCCCTGGTCTCGGCGTTCGCCTTCGTCGCCGACCTCCTGAACGGCCCCGACGACCGTGACCCCCTCGACGGGGCGGGCCGCGGGCCGCGGGCGGCCGACGCCCTCGCCGAAGCCGTGCGCAGCCAGTGGGACGCGGAGGCGCAGCTGCGCCGGCTCCAGGACCCGGAGCCGCTGTGCGTCCGCTGGTCCCGCGTCGGCCCGCCGCTCGCCGACCATCCGGGCAACGTCCACCGGGGGCGCCCGGTGCCCCCGCCGCGCGACGGCGATCAGCAGCTCGACCGGGTCGTCGAGGCGTTCGCGGCGGTGCCGTCGCGCCGGCTGGTGGTCCTGGGCGGCCCGGGGGCGGGCAAGAGCATCCTCGCCGTGCAGTTCGTCCTGGGGATGCTCGCCGCCCGGCGGCGGGGCGGTCCGGTGCCCGTGTTCTTCCCTCTCGCCGGGTGGAATCCGCAGGCCCTCACCCTGCGGGCGTGGCTCGCGGAACGGCTCTCCGCGGAGTACCCCGCGCTGGCCGCCTCGGACGGCGACTCCGTCCTGGCCCACGGCCTGCTGCGGGCCGGGCTCGTCCTGCCCGTGCTCGACGGCTTCGACGAGCTTCCCCCGCCGGTGCAGGGCGAGGCGATGCGGCGGCTCAACGGGGAGCTGGACGAACGGCTGCCCGTCCTGCTCACCTGCCGCACCACCGCCTGGACCCGCGCCGTGGAGGCCGGCGACGTCCTGACCGCCGCGGAAGTCGTCGAGTTGCGGCGGCTCGACTTCGGCACGGCGCGCCACTACCTGGAGCGCACCGCACGGCCGGACGGCCGGGGCTCGACCTCGTGGACTCCGGTGCTGGAGGCGCCCCCGGGGCCGCTGACCGAGGTGCTGGGCACGCCGCTGATGGTGGCCCTGGCCCGCACCGTCTACGGGGACACCTCCCGCGACCCGGCCGAGCTCCTGGACGCGGCGCGCTTCCCCACGGCGGAGAGCATCGAGGAACACCTGCTGGACGCCTTCGTGCCCGCGGCCTTCGGCGACGCGCCCGGAAGCACCTGGCGGCCGGACGCGGCCCACCGCTGGCTCCGCCGGCTCGCCCGCGACCTGGACGGCGGCGATCCGGGCCGTCACCGCGACGGAGGGCGCCACGGTCCGGACCGCGACGGTCAGGACCGCCGGCGCGGCACGTGGCGGCTCGCCTGGTGGGAGCTGCCGGACGCGATGCCGAAGGCGCTGCGCGTGATCGGCCCCGCCCTGCTGGCCCTCCTCGCGACGGCCGCGCTGCTGGTGCCGCTGGCCTGGTTCGGCAACGGCGTCGTCGGCGAGTGGGACAGCTCGCTGTCGATGGTCCTCCACCTCACGGGCGTCCTCGTGGGCCTGTGCTGCGGGTTCGCCCGCCTGCTGCCCGGCACGGCGGACACCCCGCAAGGGCCGCGCCGGCTGGCCCGCATGGCGGTGACGCTGACCGCCATCGCCGCGCCCCTGGCCGCGGTGTGCGGCCTCCTCGCGCCGCCGCTCTTCGGCCTGAGGCTGGGGGACGCGGTCACGCCGCGGCCCATCTGGTTCTTCAACGGGTGCGCCTTCGGGCTGATCCTGTCGATGCTCTTCGCCGTCGCCGGCCTGCCCCGGCGCCCGCCCCCGCTGGGCCTGCCGTGGGCCGGCAGCGCGAGCGGCCCGGGGGCCGTCCGCGCACTGGCGGCCGGCCTCACCTTCGCCGTACCGGTCCTCCTGGTCGTCCGGCTCGTCGTACCGGCCACGATCTGCTTCGTGGCCGGGCTGCTCCTGTTCCTGGCCGGGCAGCGCCACGGCGAACGGGCCGCGGCACCCTTCACGGGCCCTGCCGCCGTGCTCCGCGGCTTCGGGACCGGTCTGCTGCGCGGGTTCCTCGTCTGCTCGCTCATCGGGGTGTCCGTCTCCGCGGTCGTCGGCGGCGTCGTGGGCGCGTTCGCGGCGTACGAGGTCCGGTCGGCCCCCTCGCTGACGGATGGTCAGCGGGTCGGCGGCTGGTACGTCCGGGAGTCGCCCGACGGCATCCGCACCGTCGACTCCGCGAAGCCGTACGCGGGCGAGCTGCTCCCCCGCGGCCCGCACCTCAAGCCGCTCGCCGTACCGCGCCGCAGCCGCATCGCGCACAACGGACGCACGCCGCACCCCTTCCACCAGCCGGTGCGCATCCGCATGGAGCACGGCGGGCCGGTGCTCCATGCGGCGGGCCGCCCTCCCGCAGACGCCTGGAACGTGGTGACCGAACTGCCGCACGACGTCCGGCTGTGGCTCGCGTACCGCAGCGCCCCGTCCGTCATCGGCGACGTCGTCGTCCCGCTCGCCGAGTTCGGCGTGCTGATCGGCGCCATCGGAGGCTGCGCCTCAGGCGTCTACCGCGCCCTGAGCACCCCTTCCGACACCCTCCGCGCCGCCGGCCCCCAGAGCACCCTGCGCACCGACCGCGCCGCCACCGCGGCGCGCAGCGCCATCGCCGCCGTCCTCGCGGGCGGCGTGTGCCTGGCGCTGATCCGGCTGGTCGGCAACGGCGGCGCGCTGGGCACCATGCACACCGAACTGTGGGTGCCGCTCGGCACCTCCGCGCTCGCGCTGAGCGCCTGGGGCCGGCTCGGCGCGGCCCGCATCTGGCTGGCCGTCACCGGCCGGGCACCCTGGCGGCTCATGGCCTTCCTCGAAGAGGCCCACCGCCGCGGCGTCCTGCGCCAGTCGGGCGCGCACTACGAGTTCCGCCACTTGCGGCTCCAGCAGCGTCTCGCGGGAGCCGCGGACGACGACGAGCGCAGGGTTCCGGCGCCGGTGGCGTGAGCAGCAGCTGCTGCCGGGCACCGGGCACCGGGCACCGGGCACCGGGCACCGGCCCCCGGCCGCGGCTCGCCGGCCCCGTGCCGTTCACACGGACACCGGCGGCCTCTCTCAGCTGACGGCGTCGAGCAGCAGTTTCGCCGCCACCGTCGCCCCGTCGGTGCGGACCGTGCCGGCCACGGCCTGCGCTCGTACCCGGGTCTCCGGTGCCAGGGCCGTCCCGAGCGCGGCCGACAGGGAACCGGCCGTCGGAGCCGGACCGTCGTGCGCCACGCCGATGCCCAGATCGGCCACCCTTTCGGCCCAGTACGGCTGGTCCGCCCCCTGGGGCACCACCACCTGGGGCACACCGGCCCGGGCGGCCGTCGTCGTGGTGCCCGCGCTGCCGTGGTGCACGACGGCGGCCACTCGGGCGAACAGCGCCTGGTGGTTGACCTCGCCGACGGAGAAGCAGTCGTCCTGATCGTCGATCAGCTCGAGTCCGGCCCAGCCACGGGAGACGATCGCGCGACGGCCCTGTGCGCGGATCGCCTCGACGGCCGCCCGGGCGACGTCCTTCGCGGCGCTCATGGGCATGCTGCCGAAGCCCGCGTACACGGGCGGCGCGCCGGCGTCCAGGAACGCCACCAGCTCGTCCGGGAGCGGGCGTTCGTCCGGCCGGAACCACGCGCCGGTCTGTACGACGCCGAGGTCCGTCGGCCGCCACGGGCTCAGGACCGGGTCCGTCGCCAGCCACGGGCTGCCGGAGAAGGCGTAGTCGCGGACGTTGTCCACCGCCGGCAGGCCGTTCGCCGCCCGGTGGGCGTTGAGCACCTCACCGAACATCTCGTTCGCGTTGCGGGCGTCCAGGTCCCACAGCTCCAGGTTGTCGCTCACCCCCGGCGGCAGGGGGCGGCCCCGCCGTGCGGGCGGAGGCTGGTGGGGCGAGGGCAGGCTGACCGGCGTGTGACTCGCGTGCACGTAGCGGATGCCCAGCTTCTCGGCCACCGACCGTCCGCTCGCCGTGACCGGCAGCGGCCCGGTCGCCACCAGCGCGTCACATCCCTCGGCCGCCGCGGCGACCGGGCCGAACTGCGCCGCCATCAAGTCGGCCGTGCGCTGCGCCAGGCCCGCCGCCGACCCGGGCACGACCGTGGTCACGAGGGGACGCACCGGCGCACCGACCGGCACCAGCGGCACACCGGCGCCGGCCAGCAGCTGCGCGAACTCCTCGTCCGGCGGCGCGCACACCCGCACCTCCGCGCCGAGTTCCCGCAGCCGCACCGCGAGCCCCACCATCGGCTCGACGCTCCCGCGCGCCCCGTACGTCGACACCAACACACGCATTTTCGTCATTCTCACTTCTGTAGATTCCGGCCTCCGGTCACGGCCGAAAGGGGTGCTGCGTCCGGGCGCCGGCCGCCCGTCGGCTTTCCTCGTCGGATCCGCTCGTCGGATCCGCTCGTCAGCCCTGCTCGTCCGCCGTGGGCAGCACCTTGGAGAAGGTGCTGATGGTGAGGCCGGAGTCGAAGGATCGCGTGGCGACCGGGGCGAAGTCCATCGGGGCGAAGGGCCCGTCGAAGAGGGGGACGCCGGACCCGATGACGAGGGGGTTGCGCTTGATGATCAGTTCGTCGATCTCGTCGCGCAGGGCGGCCGCCAGTTTGCCGCCTCCGCACAGCCAGATGTCCATGCCGTCCTGCTGCTTGAGCTCACGGACGAGCGCGACCGGGTCGTCGACGACGGTCACTGCCGGGTCGGGGCTGGTGAGCGTGCGGGAGACGACGTACTGCGTGAGGTGGGCGTACGGGCTGGTCCACCCCATCTTCAGCCCCGGCTCGTAGGTGGCGCGGCCCATGATCACCGTGTCGAACCGCCGGGCGGCCCGGTCGGCGATGCCCAGCGGCTCGCGCGCGGGCGTGGGCATCGTCTCGGGGAAGTCCGCCAGGACCGCGGCGGCCTCCTCGCCGGCGAAGGGGAAGAAGTCGTACTGACCTTCGGGACCGGCGATGTAGCCGTCGAGGGTGGCGGCGACGTAGTAGGTCAGCTTGCGCAAGAGGTGCTCGCATTTCTTCAGGGGAGGGGGCGGTGGGTGGCGCGGGTACGGCTCAGGTCGCGGACACCCGGCCTGACCTGGGGTTTCCGGGTCAGGTGGGCGATTCTGCGGCATGACCGGGGCCTTGCCGCAAGCCCCCCTGTGCGCTATATCTTGATCATGGAAAGAGCGGGGGCCCCTTTCCCCTCCCCTTCTCGCCCCCTTCCTCCTCTCCTCTCCTCTCCTCTCCGGTCCGCCGAGGCCGGCCGGGTCTCCCGTGACAGCCGTGATCTCCGGCGTTGACGCGGGCCGGGGCCTGTCGGTCTAATGGGCGTGTGGCGCGTGGCGCCGGCCAAAGAGAACTGGGCCGGCCGGCAGCCGGGCGACCACCCGTTGTGCAGGGGTCTTCCCATGAATTCACGCTTCGCAGGCTGAGCCTGACGCAGGCGCACCTTCCGTGCGCCCATGCGCTCTGCGCCCGGCGCGCGCTCTGCGCGCCCTTTCCCTTCTTGTGTTCCTCCGCCTCGCGCGGATTCCCGTCTTCAGGCGTTCCCGCGCCGACCAGGCATCTCCGTGCCGGTCCGCGCGGTCCGCCCTGCATTTTTCGGAGAGCCCACCCCGTATGTCCAGCGCGTCTTCTTTCAACCAGTCCGTCATCGACGAGTTCCGGGCCAACGGCGGAAAGGTCGGCGGCCCCTTCGAGGGCGGCGACCTGCTGTTGCTGACCACGACCGGTGCGCGGTCCGGCGTGGAGCGCACCACGCCGCTCGGCTACGTGCGCCACGACGTCCTGCTCATGGTCGTCGGGTCCAACCTCGGGGCCCCGCGGCACCCGGACTGGTACCACAACCTGCTGGCCCACCCCGTCGTCCGGGTGGAGATCGGCACCGAGGCGTACGAGGCGGTCGCGGTGCCCGCCGAAGGAGAGCGCCGCGACCGGCTGTTCGCGCACGTGGTGAGCGCCCAGCCCGGCTACGGCACGTACCAGGAGAGGACCACCCGCACCCTGCCGGTGGTGGTCCTGGAGCGCCCCGCGGGCGGGGCCGCGGCCGATGCCCCCTCCCCGGTGCGGACCCTCGCCGACGAGCTCGTGGAGGTACACGTCTGGCTCCGCGCGCAGCTCGAGCACGTGCGCGCCGAGACCGAGGCCCACTTCGCCGCGCGGGCGGCGCACCAGGGGCCGGGCGAGCCGCCGGCACCGGGACTCGGGCTGCAGATCCGCCAGCACTGCCTGGCGTTCTGCCAGTCGCTGGAGTTCCACCACGCCGGCGAGGACCGGCACATGTTCCCGGCGATGGAGGCCCGCCACCCCCACCTCGCCGACGCCTTCGCACGGCTGCGCGCCGAGCACCGCACGGTCGCCCGTCTCCAGGGCGAGCTGAGCGCCCTCCTGGCCGACATCGCCGGTGCCGACCCGGTGCGGTTCCGTGCGGAGCTGGAGCGGATGTCGGAAGAGCTGACGGCACACCTCGACTACGAGGAGGAGACGCTCCTGCCGCTCCTGGCCGGGGTTCCCTTCCCGCCGGCCTCTTAGCGTGCGCGCGGCGGTGAGCGCGGAAGGGGGCGGGGCGTTCAGCAGCCCGTGAGGTTGGCCTCCAGGTGGGACAGGAGCCGGGTCAGCTCCTTGCGGTCGTCCTCGGCGAGGCCGGCCAGGGTGCGTTCCTCCAGCTCCTGCCACACCTGCTCCACCTCCTTGCGCAGCGCCTCGCCCGCCGCCGTGGTCTCCACCAGGACGGCGCGGCGGTCGCCGGGGCACGGGGACCGGGTGACCAGGCCGGTCTGCTCCAGCCGCTGGACCATGCGGGTCACGGTCGAGGGGTCGAGGCCGAGCAGCTTGATCAGTTCGGACTGGCGCTGCGGCCCGGACTCCCACAGCAGCATCATCAGCAGCTCCTGCCCCGGGTAGAGCCCGAGCTTGCGCAGCAGGTTGCCGGCGGTGCTGCGGTGGGCCCGGGCGACGCGGGCGATGGCGTGGCTGACCTGGCCGCCGCCCCCGGCGCACAGCGGCAGGGCGGGGGCGGCATCGGGGCAGGACGGCGGGGTG
>NZ_JBPQTS010000131.1:0-21542 GCF_051386455.1 Streptomyces sp. URMC 124 | reverse complement strand
CCCCCGGCTCCGCCCCGGGCCCCAAGCCCGGCCCCGACCCGCAGGTCAGGCTCGAGGACGGGCTCGACGCGGCCCTCGACGGCCAGGGCCGGATCCACCTCGTCGCCACCGACCCCAAGACCGTGCACCACTGGATGTCGCAGGGTCCCGGCGGCCCGCTGCAGCTGACCGAGGCCACGAAGCTCCCCGCCGCCACCGGCCCGCTGAGCCTCGTGCCCCTCGCGGGCGGCGGCATGCGCATGGCGCTGCGTCAGCCGAACACCTCCCGGGTGCTGGTCGCCGACCGGCTCGGCGACGACAAGGGCTGGCGCGTCTCGGCCCAGTGCGAGCCGCTCGGCGGCCACGGGCGCGTCGCCGTCGCCCAGGCCGGGAACACCACCGTCCTCACCGACCACGACAAGAAGGGCCGCGCGCGGCTGTCCGCGGGATCCGGCCGCCCCGGCCCGTGGGGCAAGGAGGGCGTTCCGTACCGCGGAGTCCCCGGCGTCGCGCTCGACGCCAAGGGCAATGCGGTCGTGGTCCTCATGGGCCTGGACAACAAGCTGAGCAGCGCACGGCTGCGCGGCTCGGGCAAGGACGCGTTCACGGACTGGATCGCCCACGACGGGAAGGCGTGGACGAACGTCCAGTCGTAGGGGCTCGGGCCCGTCGCGAACGCGCACACGGGGCCGGGATGCGGCGAAATGGGGTGGCGGCGGGGAGCGCGGCGCGTGTTGGATGCCTGTCGTGATCTCTGCCGACTCTTCCGCACACCCCTCCGATTCCCCCGCCGCCCGGCTGCTCGACCGGCTGGAGGGCTATTACGACAGCGTGCCGCGCAGCACGGCGCGGGCCGAGGACTTCGGCCCGCTCACCCTGTTCGTCCGCGAGGGCGAGGGCTGGCCGTACTACGCCCGGCCCGCCCGTGGCCCGGCCGGCGCCGGGCCGGTGACCGCCGCCGACGTGCTGCGGGTCCTGGCCCGCCAGCGCGAACTCGGCCTCCCCGAGAGTTTCGAGTGGGTGGCCGAGACGACGCCCGCGCTGCGAGCGGCCGTCGAGGAAGCGGGGCTGACCGTGCACGACCACCCCCTGATGGTGCTCGACCCGGGCACCGCCACGGCCGCTCCGCCACTCCCCGAGGGCCTCGCTGTGCGCCTGCTCGGCCCGGACGACCCCGCGCTGCCGAGCGCGGTGGCCCTCGGCCCGCTCGCCTTCTCCCAGCTCGGCACGGCGGTGGGCACCACGGGCACCGAGGAGCTGGCCGCGGCGGAGCGGCGCGCTCTCCGGGACGGCACGGCGGACCGTCTGGCGGCGCGCATCCGCGCGGGTCTGACGGTGATGGCCGCGGTCGTCCGCGGGGACACCGCCCTGTGTTCGGGCATGCACCAGCCGGTCGGCGCGGTCACCGAGCTCGTCGGCATCGGGACGCTGCCCGCCCTGCGCCGGCAGGGCCTGGGCCTCGCGGTCACCGCGGCCCTCGTCGCCGACGCGCGGTCGCGGGGCGCCGAGACCGTCTTCCTGTCCGCCGGCGACGACGACGTGGCCCGGGTCTACGCGCGGGCCGGCTTCCGCCGCGCGGCCACGGCCCTGATCGCCGAGCCGGCCGAGCCGAAGGCGCCGCGGGCCTGACCGGCCCCCGCTCGCCGGGTCAGGTCCAGTACAAGCCGCGCGCCCGCGACGTGGAGACGGTCCCCGGGTCGCGTACGCCCGGCGCCGGCGGGTCGTAACACGCCTCGAAGCGGACGCTCTCCCCTTCGGAGACGGACCCCTGATGGGTGAAGTCGACGAAGGACGCGCCGACCGTCGCGATGCGTTCGACGATCGGGCCGTTCCAGCGGGAGCCGTCCGCCCGCTGGTGGTAGAAGCGGCCCTGGAGCGTACTGCCCGCCGGGACGGTCACGGTCAGGAAGACCGTCGCCGTGTACGCCTTCGCGCCGCTGATCAGCGCCTCTCCGTTGACCGAGAGCGTCGTCCACGCCCCGGGGACGAGCGCCGCCGGCGCGTCGCTGTACTCGCCGAGCGTGCGCGGCGCACCGGCCGGCTGCGCCGCATCGTCGGGCCTGCCGGAGGCCCGGGCGACGATGGCGGGGAAGATCACGTCGTGGAACTGCCCCACGCGCGCGTCGCCCGGGCAGGCCGTGCCGCCCGTGGACCACTGCGGGAACAGCCGGTGGTAGCCGTAGCCGGGTTCGTCCCAGGAGCGGCAGATCCGTAACGGCAGGCCGTGGTACTGGTGCAGCCACACCCCGACCTCGACGAGTCTGTCGACCTGCCGGCCGGTCCACGGGTCGGTGTGTTCCAGGTTGGAGGCGGTCTCGATGCTGACCGCCCCGCTGCCGTCCGGGCGCAGGTTGGCCCGGTAGTTGGCGTCGGCGCGGGTCTGGGTGCCGATGTACTGCGCGAGATCGCCTCCGTAGCCGAGGCCGAAGTGCGACTCGAGGTTGGTGCTGTCGCGCCAGAACTCGTAGAGGCGGCGCGCGGTCCACGGCGCGCCGACGCTGTGCAGGATGAACTGCGTGGGCCGGATCGCCGGCTGGTCGTCCGACTCCGGCTGGAGCTCCATCTTCGTGGCGCCCGGGTACCAGGCCATCACGACTCCTCGGGGCTGGGGGGTGGGGGTGCGCGCCGCACCGCACGGCGACACGCACGTCTGTTCGCGGTATGCCCGTTCCCATGCCGTGCGCCACCGGGAACGCATGCTTCCGCTGGTGAGGATGCCGCCCGAAACTCCGGAGACTATTCGTACTCTTTGCGGTATTACTTCTGTTATGTCACGAAGCTTTGACGAACTGGTGGCCGAGGCCGAGGCCGCTCCCGTGGCCGGCTGGGACTTCTCCTGGCTGGACGGCCGGGCCACCGAAGAGCGGCCTTCCTGGGGCTATCAGCGCACCATGAGCGAGCGCCTGGCCCTCGCGGACGCGGCCCTCGACATCCAGACGGGCGGCGGGGAGGTCCTCGCCGGCGCGCGCAAGCTGCCCCGCACGATGGTGGCCACGGAGTCCTGGCCGCCGAACGTCGCCAAGGCCACGAAGCTGCTGCACCCGCTGGGGGCGGTCGTGGTCGCCGACGCCGACGAGCCTCCCCTGCCCTTCGCCGGCGAGGCGTTCGACCTGGTGACCAGCCGTCACCCGGCCACCGTGTGGTGGGAGGAGATCGCCCGGGTGCTCCGGCCGGGCGGCACGTACCTCGCGCAGCACGTGGGCCCGGCCAGCGTCTTCGAGCTGGTCGAGTACTTCCTGGGCCCGCAGCCGGAGGACGTGCGGCGCAAGCGCCACCCCGACGACGAGCGGCGGGAGGCGGAGGCCGCGGGGCTCGGCGTCGTCGACCTGCGCGCCGAGACCCTGCGGATGGAGTTCCGCGACGTCGGCGCGGTGATCTACTTCCTGCGGAAGGTGATCTGGATGGTCCCCGGCTTCACCGTCGACCAGTACCGCGACCGGCTGCGCGAACTCCACGAACGCATCACGGCCGAAGGCCCCTTCATCGCCCACTCGGCGCGCTTCCTCATCGAGGCCCGCAAGCCCGTGTGACGGCCGTGACGGCTGTGACGGCCGGGCCGGGCCGCGCGGGATCGCCCCGCGCGGTCCCCTTGGCCTTCCCCGGCCGGCCTCGGACCGGCCTCGGACCGGCCTCAGGTTGAGGACACCAAGTCCAGGTAACCGTCGTCCCACAGGTCCTCCGCGCCGTCCGGCAGCAGCAGGACCCGGTCGGGGCGCAGCGCCTCCACGGCGCCTTCGTCGTGCGTGACCATCACGAGGGCGCCGGGGTAGGCGCCGACCGCGCCGAGGACCTCGTCGCGCGAGGCCGGGTCGAGGTTGTTGGTCGGCTCGTCCAGCAGCAGCACGTTGGCGCCGGAGTGCACCAGGCCGGCCAGGGCGAGCCTGGTCCGCTCGCCTCCGGAGAGCACCCCGGCCGGCTTGTCGGCGTCGTCCCCGCCGAAGAGGAACGCTCCGAGCACGTGCCGGGCCTCGCCGTCGCCGAGGTGGGGAGCGGCCGCGGCGAGGTTCTGCCGCACCGTCAGCGCGGGGTCGAGCGTCTCGTGTTCCTGGGCGAAGTACCCGAGGCGCAGGCCGTGGCCGTGGACGACGCGGCCGCTGTCGGGGGTCTCGCGCCCGGCGAGGATCTTCAGCAGGGTCGTCTTGCCGGCGCCGTTGAGGCCGAGGACGGCGAGGCGGCTGCCCCGGTCGACGGCGAGGTCGACGCCGCTGAGGACGCTGCGGCCGCCGTAGGCCTTCGCGAGGCTGACGGCTCCGAGGGGCGTGCGCCCGCAGGGGGCGGGCTCGGGCAGCCGGATCCGGGCGGTCCGCTCCGTCCGGCGGACCGGTTCGAGGTCGGCGAGCATCCGGTCGGCGCGGCGGACCATGTTCTTCGCCGCGACGGCGGTCGCGACGTTGGCCCGCATCCGGTCCGCCTGGGTGCGCAGTGCCGCCGCCTTGCGTTCGGCGTTCGCCCGCTCCCGGGTGCGGCGCCGTTCGTCGGCCTCGCGCCGCGCGAGGTAGGTGTTCCAGCCGGTGTTGTGGATGTCGATGGTGGTGCGGTGCGCGTCGAGGTGGAAGACGCGGTTGACGGTGTCGGCCAGCAGGCCGGTGTCGTGGCTGATCAGGACGAGGCCGCCCTGGTGGGCCGTCAGGATGGTGCGCAGCCAGGCGGTTGCGTCGGCGTCCAGGTGGTTGGTCGGCTCGTCGAGCAGCAGGGTGCCGTGGCCGGCGAAGAGGATGCGCGCGAGCTCGGCCCGCCGCCGCTGCCCGCCGGACAGGGCGCCCAGCGGTTCGCCCATGCTCCGCGCGGGCAGGCCCACGCCGGCGGCGACGCGGGCGGCCTCGGCCTCGGCGGCGTATCCGCCGCGGGCCTGGAATTCGGCCTCGGCGCGGGCGTAGGCGGCCATGGCCCGCTCCTGGGCGGCCGCTCCGCCCGCTTGCGCCATGGCGGTTTCGGCGTCCCGCAGCGCGCGGACGGCCCGGTCCAGGCCGCGGGCGGAGAGGATCCGGTCGGTGAGCGGGGTGGTGGGGTCGGCGGCCGCCGCGTCCTGCGGGAGGTAGCCGAGGGAGCCGGTGACGGTGATGTCTCCGGCGGCGGGCCGGAGCTCGCCGGCCAGGGTCCTCATCAGGGTGGTCTTGCCCGCGCCGTTGCGGCCGACCAGGCCGATGCGGTCGCCGGGGGCGATGTGGAAGGAGACGTCGGACAGCAGGAGGCGGGCGCCGGCACGGATGCCGGCACCGCGAACGGTGATCATTGGATTACGCTCCGGAACAGCTCAAGGACACACGGGTGGCGTGGGATCGGGTCCTTGAGCTAAGAAATGCGGGGCGTAGACATGGGGGCGAGGGTAGCCGCGCGAGCGCGGCGGGCGCACCTGAATTACGTGCGCACGCGGATGACGTACCCGGATGACGCTCCCGGACGACCCCGGATCGTCGGGCGGCCCGTGAGGCGCGCCCGGATCGCGAGAGCGAGGAGAGAGGGCCCATGCGCATGCGTTCGAGACTCCGGATCCTTCCCGTCCTGACCGCCCTGGTGGCGGTCGCGGTGGCGCTGCCCGCGCTGTCGCAGTCGTCCGCCCGTCCGGAGGGCGCCGCGGCGGCGGCCACCGGGCGCGGCCGCGTGCCCGTTCCCCGGCCGGAGGCCACGGAGGTGGTGCTGGCCGTGCACGGCGGGGCCGGTACGGCGTTGCGGCGGGAGGACACCGACGCCCGCACCGAGAAGGCCTACCGCGACGGGCTGGCCGACGCCCTGCGCGCCGGCCGGAAGGTGCTGCGGGACGGTGGCTCCAGCGTGGCCGCGGTCGAGGCGGCCGTGCGGTCGCTGGAGGACAACCCCCTGTTCAACGCGGGCAAGGGTGCGGTGTTCACCGAGGACGCGGGGCACGAGCTGGACGCGTCGGTCATGCGCGGCTCGGACCTGGCGGCCGGTGCCGTCGCCGGCGTCCGCCACGTGCGCAACCCCGTCTCCGCCGCCCGGCTCGTGATGGAGCGGACGCCGCACGTGCTGCTGGCGGGCGAGGGCGCCGATGCCTTCGCCGTGCGCAACGGCCTGCCGGCGGTGACCCAGGACTACTACTGGACGCAGGCGCGCTGGGACAGCCTCATGAAGGCCAAGGAGCAGAGCAGGAGCGGTACTTCGCCGTCGGCGAGCCGGCAGATCGTGGGCGGACAGGCCGTGGGCGAGTCCGCCATGGGGACGGTCGGCGCGGTGGCCGTCGACGGCAAGCACGACCTCGCCGCCGCGACGTCCACGGGCGGCATGACCAACAAGATGGCCGGCCGCGTGGGCGACTCCCCGCTCGTGGGGGCCGGGACGTACGCGAAGAACGGGACGGTGGCGGCGAGTGCGACCGGCCACGGCGAGGTGTTCATCCGCGGTGCCGCCACGTCGACCCTTTCGCACCTGGTGGAGTTCGGCGGCAGGGACGTGGCCGCGGCCGCCCACGAGGTCGTGCACGAACGGCTCGCCCGGCTGGGCGGCACGGGTGGTGTGATCGCCCTCGCCCCCGACGGAACGCTCGCCGCCCCGCACAGCAGCGAGGGCATGCTCTACGGCTATCTGACGGCCGACGGCAAGCTCGTCACGAAGGTGTTCCCCGACGAGACGCGCACCGGCCGGTGACGACCCGCCGACCGGTGACGGCCCGGCGGTCGGTGACGGCCCGGCGACCCGTGACGACCTGCCGGCCCGTGACGGCTCAGCGTTCGTACACGTACATGGGCAGGCGCTCGGGAGCGAGGACGGCCCTGGCCGCCGGGCGGACGGCGGCGCCGGGAACGGCCTGCAGCCTCCAGCGGGCGGCCAGCGTCGCGAGCGCCATCGTCGCCTCGGTGAGGGCGAAGGACTCCCCGATGCAGCGGTGGGCCCCGAGCCCGAAGGGGACATAGGAACGCAGTGAAGCGTTCCGGTCGGCCGCGGGACCGCCGGCCGGAACGTCCTCCCCCGCCCAGCGGCCGGGCCGGAACCGGCTGGGCTCGGGGTAGAGGTCGCCACGGCGGTGGATGACGTAGGGGCTGAACACCACCGTGCTGCCCGCCGGCAGGCGCCGGCCCGCCAGCTCCGTCTCCACGGTGGTCACCCGCGGGATCAGCCACGCCGGCGGGTACAGGCGCAGGGCCTCGGTGACGACCCGGCCGGTCAGCGGCAGCCGGGGCACGTCCTGCGCGGTGGCCGTCCGCCCGCGCAGGACGCCGTGCGCCTCGGCGTACAGCTCCTCCGCGACGTCGCGGTGGTGCGACAGGAGGTGGCAGGACCAGGCGAGCGCGGAGGCGGTGGTCTCGGAGCCGGCGAGGACCAGGGCGGTGCACTGGTCGTGGACGGCGTGGTCGGCGACCGGCGCACCGTCGGGCAGACGGGTGGAGAGCAGATGGGAGAGGACGTCCTTGGGGCCGTCCCCGCCGGTCCCCGAGTGCGCGCGACGGGTGTCGACGAGGCGCGCGGTGTACGCCTGCCAGTGGGCCAGGGCGCGTCCGTAGCGGCGGTTGCCGGGGGTGGGCAGCCGGGCGGCCCACGGCAGGAGCGACTGCCGGTAGATGCCCTTGAGGAAGGTGTCCAGGGCCGCGTGGAGCTCGCGGCCCTCGGCGGGCGGCAGGTCGGCGTCGAAGAGCGCCCGCACCGCGGTCTTGGTGGCCAGGGCGAACAGCTCGCCGCCGAGGTCGATTTGCTGCCCGTGGCGCCAGCCGTCCACGGACTCGCCGATCGTCTGCCGCATGACGGCCGCGTACCGGGCGAGGTGGTCCGCGCGGAAGGCGGGCTGCATCAGCCGGCGCTGCGCCCTGTGCTCGGCCTGGGGGCAGGTCGCCAGGCCGTTGCCCATCGCGCGGCGGGATCGGCGGTACGAGGGGCCCTCCCGGTCGTAGGTCCGGTCGTCGGTCAGGACGCGGCGTACGAGGTCGGGATGGCACAGCACGAAAACCGGTTGCCGGCCGAGGCGGACCTCCACGAGGTCCCCGTGCCGGGGCAACGCGTCGAGGAAGGCCAGCGGCGCCCGGTAGAAGGCGGGCAGGTGCCCCGCCAGAGGCCGGGCGCCCGGCGCGCGCGCCGCCCGCAGGCCGGGGTCCGCGGGCGGCCGGTCGGGGCCACGGGTCGCCATGGGCGTGCCTCCAGGGTCGTCTGCGCCCGGAATCCGCTTCCGGGTACGGCGTCGTCACGGCAGCAGGGCACAGCAGCAGGGCAGCAGGGCAGCAGGGCAGGGCCACCGTAGCGAAGCCGTCCCCGCCGGAGGAACCGCCGCACCGCCCGGGCCGCCGGATCGGGTGAGGCCGCCGCCCGGCGGCGGGGGCCGGGCGGCGGGGCCAGGCCGCGGCGGCCCGAGGCGCGGTCAGCGGGTGGCGGAGGAGGGCGCGGTCGTCGCCGCCGCGGTGACGTCGGCGACCAGTTCCACCATGTCCGGCCCGTACGCGTCCGAGTTCACGACCTTCAGCAGGAGGCAGAACGTGCCGTCGAGCCCGTAGCGGTGGGCGAGCTGCCTGTGGTGGCCGGCCAGGTACCGTATGGCCGCCTGGTTGGCGACGCTGCGCTGGCCGGAGGCGAGGAAGACCGGCCGGCTGCCGCCGGGCCCGGTCAGCCGGGCGAGCAGCACGTACTCGGCCGTGCCCTTGTCCACCCGGTACGTCTCGCCGCCGACGGTGAGCGCGCCCCCGTCGGGCCCTCCGTGGGCGGTGGCCACTTCGACGCCGGGCAGCAGTGAGCGCAGGTGGGCTTCGGTGCGCCGGTTCGACACGGGCCCGCCGACGCAGAATTCGGTGCGCACGCCGATCCCCTGGCGGGCGGCGTCGTGCACCACGATGTCCGCGTGCGCCCCGCACTCCTTGATCAGCGCGGAGATCTCCAGCAGCGCGAAGGCGTCGTGCCGCGCGACGCCCCAGCCGCTCGCGCTCGGGTCCTGGTTGACCACGAGCAGGCACTCCGATCCCGCCGGGAGGCCGAAGAAGACCTGCTTGCGCCGGAGTTGGCGCCGCCACAGGAGGGTCCGGACGAACCAGCCCGCGGCGGCGCTGATCCCGCTGGCGACCAGGCCCAGCACGATGTTGCGCACGTCGTCGTTCATGAGCGGGCAGCCTACGGGCCCGGGCCGGGTCGGTCGACGGGCCTACGGCCGCAGCCCGAGGCGCGCGGGCGCCCGCGCGGGTAGCGTCCGGGCATGAAGATCGACTCGGAGACGGAGAGGCCTGCGGGCCCGGAGGCGTCCCGGGGCCCGCAGGCCCCGGAGGTCCGCAGCGGAGCGCAGCGCAAGCGGGACGTTCTGGAGCGGCTCGGGCAGGAGCCGGACGTCTGGGTCGCCTCGGCCGGCGCCGACGGGGTGCCGTACCTGGTGCCCCTGTGGTTCCTGTGGGACGGGGAGGCGATCTGGATGTCGACCCGGCACACGAACCCGACGGGCCGCAACCTGCGGGAGAGCGGCCGGGCCCGGCTCGCCCTCGGGCACACGCGCGACGTCGTCCTCGTCGACGGCGACGTGGAGACCTACGGAGCGCGGGAGGTGCCGGCCGCGGCGGCCGACGCGTTCGCCGCGCACACGGGCTGGGACCCCCGCAAGCAGGGTGACGCCTACGCCTACTTCAAGGTGCTGCCGCGCGCGGTGCAGGCGTGGCACGAGGAACCCGAGCTGCGCGGGCGCCACTTGATGCGCGACGGCGAGTGGCTCGTCTGAACGGCCACCGGTCGCCGCGGAGGTGTACCCCGGTCGCCGCGGAGGCGGTGCCCGAGGACAGCGCCGGGCGGCCCGGCACTGTTTCCGCCGACCGCCCGGCCCGCCCGTCCCCGAGGAGGTGCGGTGCGCCCGCTACGCCGCGGTGCGCCCTTCGCCGGGAACCGCGTGGTCCGCGTGGTCCGGGTGGTCCCGGCGGTCCCGGCGTTCGGCGTACTCCGGGTGGTCCGGCCCGGGTGCGAAGCGCGCGTTCCCCAGGACCTCGGCGCCGCCCGGGCGGCCGGAGGCGTGGGTGTTCAGCCCGGCCCTGGCGTCGACGGCGTACACGTCCACGTACTCCTGCTCCGACAGCTTCAGGATCGCGTACATGATCTCGTCGGTGACCGCGCGCAGCACGTGCCGCTGGTCCGCCATGCCCGCGTAGCGGGAGAAGTCCAGGGGTTCGCCGAAGCGGACCGTGACGGGCACCAGGCGCGGCATCCGCCGCCCGGCGGGCTGTGCCTCGAACGTGCCGATCATCGCGCACGGCACGACCGGCGCGCCGGAGCGGATCGCCATCTCCGCGACGCCGACCTTGCCCTTGTACAGCCGGCCGTCGTGCGAGCGCGTGCCCTCGGGGAAGATGCCGAGGAGTTCGCCGCGGCCGAGCACCTTCACGCCCTCCTCGACGGCGGCCTGCGCCGCGGCGCGGCCGGAGCGGTCGACGGGTATCGCGCCGAGCCCGCGGAAGAAGGCGGCGGCGAGCCTGCCCTTGAGGCCGCGGCCGGTGAAGTACTCCTGCTTGGCGAGGAAGGTGATCCGCCGCCTGAGGGTCACGCCCATCAGGAACTGGTCGGTGAACGACTGGTGGTTGCCCGCGACGATCGCCGCGCCCTGCTGCGGGACCCGGCCCAGCCCCTCCACCTTCGGCCGGAAGAGCCACCGCAGCAGCGGGATCAGCACCACGGCCCTGAACGCGCGATAGAACATGCAAACGCCCTTCTCCCAGAGAGCCCCCCGCGCCCGGGCACGCTACTCGCGGGTATGGATCAGGGGGAGAAGGCCGATTGAGCCACACCGTGGCCGATTGATTACGGAGGATTACGGTCGGCGGCCGTGCAGGACGCCCCACCGCAGCCGTCCGCGGCGCGCGGCGTCCACCCATACGGGCAGGTTCTCCTGCAGGTGGCCGAGGTAGGCGGCGCCGATGCGCCTGCCGAGCTCCGCCGCGCGCGCCGCGGTCTCCTCCGCCAGCCGGACATAATGGTTGACCAGTTGACCGCTGTGGTCCTCGAATCCGACGTCGGACAGGCCGAGGCGGACCAGCTGCTCGCGGTAGAAGGACACGGTGGCGAGGGCGTCCACGCCGAGGCGGGAGACGGCCGGGCGCAGCGCCTCCGCGGGCGCGTCCTCGGCGGCCATGATGTCGGTGAAGGCCAGCACGCCCCCGGGCTTGAGCACCCGCGCCGCCTCGCTCAGCACCTTCGGCCGGTCGGCGCTGTGGCAGAACGCCTCCAGGGAGCACACGGCGTCAAAGTGTCCGTCGGGGAAGGGCACGTCGTGGAAGGAACCGGTGACGACCTCGATGCGATCGTCCAGGCCGCGTTCGGCGTTGGCCGCGCGGTGCCGTTCGTTCTGGGCGGCGCTGAGGTTGAGGGCGACGACGCGGCAGCCGAAGCGCTCGGCGAGCCGGCGGGCGGTCCCCCCGTATCCGGAGCCGAGGTCGATGACGGTGGCGCCGGGGCCGAGGCTGCCTGCGAGCCGGTCCGCGACCCGCTCGACGGTGCGGCGGGAGGCGTCGGCGATCGGCTCGCCGGCGCGGGCGTAGATGCCGGTGTGAATGTCCTCGCCGCCCCAGACGGCGTCGTAGAAGGCGTCCACGTCGCCCGAGTCGTAGTAGCTGCGCGTGGCGTCCTCGTTCACTTTCTCGTTCACCAGTGCTCCTCTCGCCCGTGGGACCGATCAGGATCAGCCTCACCCCTGCCCAGCGCCGAACACAGGGACGAACCGGCCATGATCGGATCGCGCTCAGCGAGCGGCGAGCGCGTGCAGCATCCGGACGTACGGGCTCCAGCGCGCGGGCTTCGCCACCGCCCCCGTGCAGGCGAGCTCGGCCCGGTCGAGGCTGTCCTCCAGGCACGCGTCGTGGAGCGGGCGCCAGAAGAGCGGCCAGGTGAGGCGGGCCGGGCCGCGGGCGGCCATGGAGAGGGTGTGCCGCAGGACCGTCCGGCCGCCGTCGGCGGGCAGGACGGCGTACTCGTGGAAGCCGTGGAAGCCGCGCGGCCCGGTGAAGGCGAAGCGGACCCAGGTAGCGGGGACGTAGGCGGCGACGCGGTAGCGGACCGGGCCGTGGCCGCCCGCCGCCCCCGGGCCGAGGGGCCGGTCGAAGGCCATCGGGGGCCAGGGGCCGCGCGGCCACAGCCGGTCGGCGTCGCTCGCGAGGCCGTCGATCAGCGCCCCCGCCTCCCGCTCTGTGACGGGCAGCAGGCGCTCGTGCACGTTGTGGACGTCCATGGGTCCTCCGTCTCCGAAAGATATAGAGAGATCCCTCTAATATTATGGAGAGTACCCTCCAACTCATGGCCCGACCACCCCGTTTCGACCTCGACCAGCTCCTCGACGCCGCCGTACGGCTCGCCGCGACCGCCGGACCGGCCGGTGTGACGATGTCCGCGGTTGCCAAGGAGGTGGGCGCTCCGAGCGGTTCGGTGTACCACCGCTTCGCCGGGCGGACCGTGCTGCTGGCCGAGGTGTGGCTGCGGACGGTGGAACGCTTCCAGGAGCGCTGGTTCGCCGCACTCGAAGGGGAACCCGAAGGGGCATCCGAAGGGGCATCCGAAGGGGCATCCGAAGGGACATCCGCAAAGGAGACCGACCCGCGGCGGGCAGGGAGCGCGGCAGCACGCCACGTCGTCGCCTGGAGCCGCGCCCACCCGCAGGAGGCCGCCCTCCTGCTCTACGGTGCCCGGGACTTCGGGCGTGCCGAGTGGCCCGGCGAACAGGCCGAGCGTGCCGAGCGCGGCCACCGGCGGGTGCGGGCCGCCGTGGCGCGGCTCGCCGCCGCGCTGGGCGCCGACGATCCCGCGGCCCGGGAGCGCGTCTCCCTCGCCGTGATCGACCTGCCGCTCTCACTCGTCCGCCGCCACCTGCGGGCGGGCGAGGCCCTCCCCGCCCACGCGGAGGACCTCGCCGAGGAGTGCACGGCGGCACTGCTGAGCGGGCTGCCGGGCGGGGAGCACCCGCACGCCTGAGGCTCGGCGATGGCCGTACGCCTAGTGCACGGCAGCGCCCGTCAGCTTCTGCAGGACGCGGTCGCGCAGGAGCTCGTATTCCTCGCGCAGGCGCTTGATCTCGGGCGGGCGCGGGATGACCACGCCGCCCGTGACGATCTCCTCGGGGGAGAACTGCTCGCGGGTGAGGTCGATCTCCACTCCCCCGCCGAGGCGGTTCCACCAGTGGAAATCGGTCTGCACGCCGTCGACGCGGACCTCGCCCCGTATGAGCTCACCGCCGAGCAGGTCGTTCAGCACCATCGCGGTGACGCCGCACTGGTCGCGCGCCGGATTGCCGGGCGTCCAGCGCGAGCGGTACTCCGGGGTGCACGTGTCCGCGCCCCAGCTGCTGCGCAGGGCCTTTTCGATGTCGGTCAGGAGCCAAGGAGTCATGCCGGGCATCCTCCCAGCACCCACTGACAGCCCTGGCAGAGCCGGGAGAGCCGGCAAGCGTGTACGTCACGCCTCGTCGCTGGTCATTGCGAGGACCACCAGGTCGACGAGGTGACGGCCGTGTAGCCCAGCGACTCGTACAGCGGCCGTCCGAGCCGCGAGGCGGTGAGTGTCACCGGAAGGTTCGACACGGGCGCGAGCGAGCCGAGCATGACGGCCCGCCCGACGCCGCGGGAGCGGTGCTTCGACGACGTGGCGACCCAGTAGTGGCTGCCGACCCCCTCGTGGACGACAGTGACAGCCGCTCCGACCGCCTCGCCGTCGAGGACGGCGAGAAAGACGTCCACGCCCGGCTGCTCGATCAGCTTCGTGGGGAACATTTCGCCGGGACGGTAGGGGGCGAATCGCGTCAGCTCGAAGCCGTCGATCACGATCTGCTCGGCGGTCCGCAGCTCGTCCGTCCTGCGGACCCGGGTCACCTCCATCGCGGGGGCGGCGGCAGGGCCGGGCGGGCGCACCATGATTGGCATCTGCCAGTTGCGCATGCCCAGGTGACTCAGGTCGGTGGAACTGAACGGATCCTCAGCGTCCACCGGTCCGGTCGACCGGCCTGCCAGCTCGGTCAGTTCGGCGATATCGTGCGCGTCGAGGTCGGGTTCCTGCAGCAGGACGCGTGTCCCGGCGCGGTCGCCCCCGACCACCGCGAGGAAGCCGCGCCGGCGGATCACCTCGTGGCCGCGGGAGTCTGCGATTGCGGCCCAGAACGCGGCGGAGTTGCGAGCCTGGCGTATCACCCCGTCCCCGAAGTCGGCGGGGTGACCCGGATGGTCCTGCCCGCTTCGATCCTCGACACGAGCGTCGGGGGTGGTCTGCCACGTGTTGGCCACGGATGACTCCTGTTCGGTCCTGTGCGGTGATCCGGGCGAAGGCGCGGACGAGGCCCGAGTGGAAGTCGACTCGGGCCTTCGTCATGTCTCCGACCTAACGACGTAATGTCGCTGATCGCCGGGCCGATCTCAACCGAGATTGCCGGGCCGTTCGCCTGCTTCTGCCGGAGCCGCCCGCCGGGGCCCGTACCGCAAGTGCCTGGTGAGGATGGCGAAGAGCCCATGCGCGATCCAGAATGAGGGAATGGTCACCCTTGAGACTCCCCGTTTGATCCTGCGTCGCTGGCGCGAGGAAGACGTTGCGCCCATGGCTGCCGTCAATGCCGACCCCGAGGTCATGCGGTGGATCCGTGACGGCAGTGTCCGTGACGAACAGCAGACGCGCGGCGGGATCCGGGCGTGGGAGAGCGAGTGGGAGTCACAGGGCTTCGGCCTGTTCGCCGTGGAGATCCGGTCCACCGGCGAACTGGCCGGGTTCACCGGCCTTTCGGTGCCCCACTTCTTGCCGGAGGTACTGCCGGCGGTTGAGGTCGGCTGGCGGCTGGGACGCTCCCACTGGGGGCGGGGCCTGGCCACCGAAGCCGCTGCGGCCGCTGTACGGTTCGCCTTCGAAGAGCGAGGGCTGGAGCGGGTCGTCAGCATCACTCAGGTGGGCAATGACGCCTCCGAACGGATCACGGCCAAACTGGGAATGCGTCCCTTCCGTGAGACCGTCAATCCCACCTGCGGTCGGCGAGTCCGGGTGTTCGCGTTGTCGTCGGACCAGTACGTCCCGGCCGCACGTTGAAGGGCCGGGCGTGCCGGCCCTTCTCCGCGATGCTGTTACCGCCAGCCCTGCTCCACCGTGGCCGGGGCGGTGTTCCAGCTCTTGGGGATGAACGTGATCATGTAGGTTCCGCGGTCGAAGTCCGCGTACCCTGCCGACCAGTTCCGGAACTTGCTCTCGTATACGTGCATGGGGCCCAGGCCACTATGGGGCGAGTGATAGTGGTCGCCGTGGGTCCACACCGTCTTGTCGGCATCCGCTTCCGTTTGGGCCCCGAACCAGCCGTAGTCGAAATTGACCCAGCTCTCGCCGGGGCCGGCGGGGCTGCGCGGGACGCTCCTGTCCCTCGACATGTCGACCAGGCCGGTGCCCTGGGCGGGGCGGAAGGCTTCCGGATCGCCGTACTTCCTCCTGTCGGAGGAGCCCCGCTGGTCCTGCCCGCTCCAGAAGTGCTTCGAGTAGATCACCGCTTTCATCCGGGACGGGTCGTAGTTGCCCCCGTCCCTTTCCTTGAACGACGGTGTGTTCCGCAGCGCCGAGTAGAAGTTCGAGCGGCTGTCCTCGTAGAGCAGAGCGTCGTTGTTGTTCGTGAGCGCCGTCTTGAGGTTGTCGATGTACGTCCCCTCGTCGTGGGCGCTCTCCAGGGCCTTGTTCATGATGGACGCCACATCGCGCGCCCGCTTGAAACCCTTCTCCTCGTCGAAGCTGTCCTTGGCGATGCGGCCCTCGAACTCCGCCCGCGTTTCACCGGGCCGGAGGCCGGCGTTCTTGAGGTCGTTCTTGTACTTGTTCTCGTCGAAGTACGCGAAGGCCAATTTGTTCGCCGGGTAGGGACCCGAATTGACCCAGGTGACGCCGACGCAACCGTAGGACAGCTTTTCGCGCTGCTCTTCGGTCATTTGCTGCTTCTTGCCGTCGCGGTGGCTGTAGACCTGCTGCCACTTGCGTATGTAGTTGTTGACGACCGTCGTGGCCCTGCCTCCGTAGGCCCGGTACGCGTCGGGCATCCTGTCGAGCGGCTCGGCCGGAGGGGTTTCCCTGTCGTCGGTGGTGCCGGGCGCCCGGAGGGACGGTCCGGCGCTCGGCGGAAACTCACCCGGGGGCCTGCCGGGTTGCCCCAGCGCCAGGGCGCTTTCATTGAGTGCGTTGATGTTCTCGACGTCATCCGCCGTCAGGCCGTGCGTTGCGGCGTAGGACCCCTTCCCTTCCCTGTCACCACTGCCTGCCGCCTGGCTTACCGACGGGATGAGTCCGGCAGTGCATACGACTGCGCCGGCGGTGGCGAGGGTGAGAAATCTCAGGCGTTTGTCCATGGAAATCAGCAACTCCCTTGTGGTGAATGTCGTGGAACGAGGGCGTGCGAGGGCGCGCAGGGCGCGCGAGGGCACGACGCGATGGAGGGGTTTGCGGAGATCTGCCGTTCAGGTCCTTCGCCGTGCTGTCCTGCGTCGCCGTGCCGCCGGCAGGAAGGCCGCCGCCGCGAGGCGGAAGGAGAGGCAGTGATACGGGAAGATGGCGCGGTGGTGGCGCAGGGGCGGCGCGCTCGTCGCCGGCCCGGTGCGGGCCGGGGGCGGCCGGTCAGGGCGGTGCCGGCGCTACATCAGGGTCGTCGCCGAGGCGACGACGCGGGCCCGGTCCGGGTGGCCGGGGTCGCCGTAGCGGACCTCGACGCGCGGGTGGGAGCGCATGAACGCGGTGTCGGCCAGGCGGACCTGTCCGGGGTGGTCCACCGTGCGCACGGCGATGTCCGTGTCGAGGAAGAAGCTGAACTCGCCCGTGGCCGGGGCGTAGACGAAGAACTTGCCGCCCTCGAACTTCTGCTGCGCGACGTCGTCCGTCAGGACCAGCGACCAGAAGCCCACACAGTGGCCCGCGGGACACATGAACCGGAAGTCGGCCCGCAAGCCCTCCAGTTCCATCCAGCGGAAGGGATTGTCGTCGCCCGCGTTGATCGTGGCGGGGGTGACGGCGGACGCCGGGGCGGTCGTGGCCGGGGCGGCGGCCTGGGCCCCCTGGGCGAGGGGCAGGGCGAAGGCCGCGGTCACGGCGGCGGTGGTGAGGGCACGGAGAGCGGTTCTGCGTATCACTTCTCGGCTCCTGGATGAGTGATCAGGCTGATACGAGCAGTGATCATGTCTCCGCGTTAACTTCCCGGCAACATCACGGCTTTGAAACCGGCCAACCTGCCACCGAGGCGGTATCCGGCCATGCCTGTGATCCGGACCGGCGTGGGGGATGCGACCTCTTGATCCGTGCGGCCGGAATCTGTGCGTCCGCCAGCGGCCGGTGGACCGCGTGGTCGCCCGGGCAGTCCGGGCGGGGAGAGGGCCGCTGGTCTGCTGGGGACGGCGGCGCCGGAACCGTACGCCGGCGGCAAGGCCGACGGGGCCTCCCACGTAATACAGCGCCCGTCGAGGGCGTGTTCCCGCCTGTGTCGGGCAGTGGCCGGGTCGGCTCGGCGATGGCGCCCGGGGGGACGCCGGTGGAGGTGCCGCAGGCCCGGGGCGTTTTCGGTGGCCGGAGAGTCCAGGAGGGTGCCGACGCCCTCCGTCGGCGTGGAGACCGGGGCTGCGGGTCGTGCCGCAACGGAGCGCCGACCGGTGTCTCGCAGGCCGTGAGGGTCGACTTGATGTCGCCTTCGGCGTCGTGGCCGAAGCGGGCGCGCCCGGACCGGCCCCCCCGGTGGAGGTGAGGCCGGCCCGGGCGTCAGGGCGTCAGGGCGTCAGCAGTGGGGGATGCCCTTCTGCGGGTCCCCCTTGGTGTCGACGTTGCCGCCCCAGACCCACACGCCGGGGTCCATGTAGCGGTTCATGGGCTTGCCCATCCAGACACCGCCCTGATACCAGACGTTGGTGTGCTGGCCGCCGGAGCTGACGTCCTGCCCGCGCTTCCAGCAGTCGATGTCGATGTAGGCACCCCGGCCCGCCGTGCCGTAGACACGGCTCTTCAGCTTCGGGGCAGCACGGACGTTGCTGTGCAGGTCGATCGTGTATCGGTCCTCCACCTTCACCGAGGCGGACGGGGCGGGCGCGGCCTGAGCGACTCCGGCGGCGGTGCCCGTGATGAGGAAGGCCGTGACGGCCGTCAACAGGGCCGCGGTTCCGGCCGGGGTGAGCGATTTCCCGTGCATGATCGGTCCTCTCCCACGTGTGGCGTTGCCGGCTGTGCCGGATCGTTCGCCGGACGTTGCCCAAACTAGGGATCCGGGTCGCCGGACACATCGGGGCTAACCCTGAACCGCGGCGGCGCCGGGCCTGCACACGCGCGCCTTCCCGCGCGCTTCCCGAGTACGGACAGAGCAGCCCCGGTGGCGACTTGGGAGCTTCTTGACCGCGATTCACTCGTAGCAGCGATCACCCGATGGTGTTCGGGCTGCGGCCGCCGCGCACGGCCGCCTAGGGTGCTTGGACGTGACCGTCTGACGGACGAATCGAGGACACGTGGACGAGGAAGAGGACCGCAGGCTGCGGGCGATCGCGCCGGAGATCTCGCACACCACCATCGGGCTGATGCGCACCATCGTCGGTCTCGAACCGGCGGAAAGGGTGCCGGAGGAGGCGCTCAAGGTGGCGGACCGGGTGCTCGCCAAACACGGTACGGACGGGCTGCGGGTGCTCGTCATGAGCCTCTCGGGGTGGATGGCGGTCGGCATCGAGAACGTCGCGCACCTGAAGGGCCAGACGAACGAGGCCATCATCGACGACATCGAGCTGACCTGCCTGGAGGCCAACCCCGACGGCTGAGGCGCGGCAGGTGAGGAGCCGCGGGAAATCGGCCGAGTGGTCAACATCTCCTCCGGTCCCGGGAAGTCGCCCCCTACTGTGGAGTACGTCGGCGCGACGCCCCCGGGAGGACACCATGACCAGCTCGGTCGAGCACCGTTTCGTCGAGGTCAACGGAGTGACGCTGCACGTCGCCGAACAGGGGCGGGGGCCGCTGGTCGTCCTGCTGCACGGCTTCCCGGAGTGCTGGTACTCCTGGCGGCACCAGTTCGGCCCGCTGGCCGGGGCCGGGTACCGGGTCGTCGCGGTGGACCAGCGCGGATACGCACGCAGCGAACAGCCGGGCGATCCCGGCGCGTACAGCATCCTGCACCTCGCCGGTGACGTCGTCACCCTGATCCACGCCCTCGGCGAGGAGAGCGCGGTGGTCGTCGGGCACGACTGGGGCGCTCCGGTCGCCTGGACCACGGCGCTGCTGCGGCCCGACCTCGTCCGCGGCGTGGCCGGCCTGAGCGTGCCTCCGCAGCCGCGCGGCCGGACGGCACCGCTGCCGGCACTGCGCTCCCTGCTCGGCGACGGCTTCTACCAGCTCTACTTCCAGGAACCCGGCGTGGCGGACGCGGAGTTGGCCCGGGACCCTGCGACGACATTCCGCCGGATCCTGTTCAGCGGCTCGGGCGACAGCCCGCAGACCGACCCGCCGCGCCCCTGGGCCGTCCCGTCCGGCCGCACGCTCCTGGACACGATGGCGGAGCCGAAGGAGCTGCCGGGCTGGTTCACCGAGGAGGATGTCGCCGTCTTCGTGGACGAGTTCTCCGCGCACGGCGACCGCGCCTTCACCGGCGGCCTGAACTGGTACCGCAACCTCGACCGGAACTGGGAGCTCCTCGCGCCCTTCCACGACCTCCGCATCGAGGTCCCCGCGCTGTACGTGGGAGGCGACCGCGATCCCGTCCGCGGCTTCCCCGGCATGGAGCGGCTGCTGGCGTCCCTGGAGGAGACGGTGCCGGGGCTGCGCCGCAGCGTGACTCTTGAGGGCTGCGGTCACTGGACGCAGCAGGAGCGCCCGGAGGAGGTCAACGCCGAGCTCCTGGAGTTCCTTTCGTCCCTGAACGCCTGAGCCCGGAGGATTCCGCCATGACCCGCATGACCGGTACGACCGGTGCAACCGGCACGACCGGCGACACGATGCTCGCCGGACGGCTCGACCTGCGCTCCGGCGGTTTCGCCGTCGAGGAGATACCCGTGCCCCGGCCCGGCCCGGGGCAGGTACGCATCAAGGTCGAGGCCGCCGGCATCTGCCTGTCCGACGTGCACCTCATCGACGGCAGCCTCAAGCCCGCCCGCACGCAGGCCGACAAGGTCACGCTCGGCCACGAGACCGCCGGCGTCGTCGACGCCCTGGGCCCCGGCGTGCCGGCGGAGTGGACGGTGGGCCGCCGCGTCCTGCTGCAGGCGGGCGAGCGCTGCGGCACCTGCCGCTCCTGCGAGCGCTTCACCGCCCCGTGCCTGCGGCTGCTGACCCGCGGCGTGGACTACGACGGCGGCTGGGCCGAGTACGCCCTGGCCGGTCACCACACGCTGGTCGCCCTCCCCGACGAGCTGCCGTTCGAGCAGGCCGCGATCATCCCGGACGCCGTGTCCACCCCGTGGTCCGCGATCACCCTGACGGGCCGGGCCCGGCCCGCACGCCCGGCGGGCGTCTGGGGCGCGGGCGGCCTCGGTACGCACGCCGTGCAGCTGCTGCGCCTCGTCGGAGCCGCGCCGATCATCGCGGTCGACCCCTTGGAGGCCGCCCGGCGGCGGGCGCTCGGCTTCGGCGCCGACCTCGCGCTCGACCCCGCCGACCCGGATCTGCGCGAGCGGATCCGGGAGGCGACCGGGGGCCTCGGGCTCGACCTCGCCCTCGACATGGCCGGTGTCCCGGCCGTGCGCGAGCAGGCCGCCGGCTGCCTGGCGGCGGACGGTCGCCTGGTCCTCGTCGGGCTCGGCCCCGAGCCGCTGACGATCACCGACAGCATCGCCTTCAGCGTCCGGCAGCAGCAGGTCCTCGGGCACTACGGCTCGGAGCCGGGGCACGTCGACGAGCTGGTCGCCCTCGCCCGCCTGGGCCGCCTCGACCTCGGCCGCTCCATCAGCGGCACCCTGCCGCTGGCGGAGGCCGCCGCCGGCGTCGAGCGGTTGCGGAAGAAGGAGGGCGACCCGGTCCGGCTGATCCTCACTCCGTAGGACCGCGCCTCGGCCTCACTTGGTGACGGCGGGCCGCCGCGTTCGCCTGGACCGCAGCAGGAGCACCCCGGCGGCCGCCACGGCGGCGACGCCCACGCCGGCACCGACGACGAGGCCGGTACGGGAGGAGGAAGAGGAGGAGGACGCAGGGGCGGCCTCCGAGGACTCCCGGGCCGCGGAGGACGCGGCGTCCCGCCGGGCAGCCGCGGAACCGGCCGGAGCGGACGACTCCGGCGCGGCGGCGTTCCCGGCGGGAGCCGGCCCCTTCCCGGCCTCGCCTGCCCCAGCCCCTGCCCCGGCCGTGACCGTGACCGTCCCCTCGCCGTGGCCGAGGTCCGGGAAGCCGCAGTGGACGACGACCTTCCACGTGCCCTGCGGGAGGGCCTCGCGGGTGGTGTAGGCCCCCTTGCCGCCGTTTTTGCCCTCGGCGGCCACGAGCTGCCACGGGCCTGCGGTCCGCCCGTCCGGGCCGGTGGCCGTCAGGGTGCCGGCGACGGCCTCGTCCACGGGGTCTCCGTCGTTCTCCCAGGTCGCCACGGTCCGTACGTGGCCGCCCTGCTCGCCGCCGACGGCGAAGTGGATGGTGTCGCCGTGTGCGGCGGCCGTTCCGGGCGTGCCCAGGACGAGGAGGGCGGCGCATCCGAGCGCGGGGGCCAGGGTGGTGGGGCGCAGCTTCATCGTGGC
>NZ_JBPQTS010000130.1:0-21556 GCF_051386455.1 Streptomyces sp. URMC 124 | reverse complement strand
TGTCCGGCGGTGCCTTCCGGGCTGTGCCGGGGATTCTGCCGGGCCGGGTCGGCGGTGGTGCTTCGCCGTTGTGGCGGGAGGAGAGCGTCGGCCGCGGTGGTGAGGTGCCACGCTGTGGCTGACGGGCGGTGCCGTGCGCCGTGGTCCGGTGGCCGGGGGCGCCCGTGCCCCTTTCTTTCCGCCGCAGCGGTGGGGTGCTACGACCTGGCTGTCCGGCGGTGCCTTCCGGGCTGTGCCGGGGATTCTGCCGGGCCGGGTCGGCGGTGGTGCTTCGCCGTTGTGGCGGGAGGAGAGCGCCGGCCGCGGTGGTGAGGTGCCACGGCGTGGCTGACGGGCGGTGCCGTGCGCCGTGGTCCGGTGGCCGCGGCGCCCGCGCCCCTTTCTTTCCGCCGCAGCGGCGAGGTGCCCACGACGCGGCTGTCCGGCGGTGCCGTGCCGGGCCGGGCGTTCCGCCGGGCTCGCGCCGCGGTGGTGAGGTGCCACGATGTGGATGAGCGGCGAGGCCGGGTTCGGGGCGGGTGGGCGTGGACCGCGTTGTCAGCGTGTGCCGCGCGTGCCGCGGAGGCCCGCTGCTACCAGGATCGCCACCGCCGCCACGACCGCCGCGTCCACGCCCAGGCCCAGGTGGATGCCGCCCAGCGTTGCCGACGCGAAGTCCGAGCCTTCCTCCGAGAGGGCGGACGTCCGCGCCGAGGACACCGCGCTCAGCAGCGGGATGCCGATCGTGAGGCCGATCTGCTGCGAGCTGGTCACCAGGCCTGTGGCCAGGCCCTGCTCGGTGTCCGGCAGGCCCGACGTCGCCGTCACCCCGTAGGCGACGATCGCCCACAGGTGCCCGACGCAGGCGACGCTCGCCGCGACCAGGGCGAGCCACGCGCCGGAGGCGTCCCGCCCGAGGGCGAGGAGCCCGGCCGAGAAGACGGCCTGGACGGCGAGGCCGGCCAGGAGCGTGGTGCGGGCGCCGAAGCGGGCGATGAGCCGCGGCGCGGAGATGCCGGCGAGGACGGCGAAGACGCCCTGGACGCCGAAGACGAGCCCGGTGCGGAACGCCGAGAGTTCCAGCACCTCCTGCAGGTAGAGGGTGAGCAGGAAGACGACGGTGCTCATCATCGCGAAGGTGACGAGGCCGGCCAGGTTCCCCCAGGCGACCGTCCGCCGCCGCAGCATCGGCAGGGAGACGAGCGGTTCGGCGGCCCGGGACTCCACGACGGCGAAGGCCACGAGCAGGACGGCGCCCACGGCGAGCGCGGCGAGGACGTCCGCGCCGCCGAAGCCCCGCTGGGCCGCGGTCGACAGCCCGTAGATGAGGGCCAGCAGGCCGCCGGTGACGGTCACCGCGCCCGGGATGTCGATCCGGGGCCGCTGCGGGTGCCGGGACTCGGTGAGCAGGCCCGGCGCGAGCGCGAGGACGCCGAGGCCGGCCGCGCCCAGCAGGCCCATCGTGGAGCGCCAGCCGAGCGTGTCGGTCATGACGCCGCCGAGCACCATGCCGATGGTGAAGCCCAGGGAGAGCAGGGTGCTGCTGATGCCGAGCGCGCGGGCGCGCTGCGGGCCCTCGGCGAAGGTCGTGGTCAGCAGCGACATGCCGGTCGGCACGATGACGGCCGCGCCGAGCCCCTGCAGGGCGCGCCCGGCGAGGAAGGCGGCCGGGCTCCAGGCGAGCGTGGCGAGCACGGAGGCGGCGGTGAAGAGGGCGAGCCCGGAGAGGAAGACGCGGCGCCGTCCGTACAGGTCGGCGATCCGGCCGGAGAGCAGGAGGAAGCCGCCGGAGGGCAGGGCGAAGGCGGTGACCGCCCACTGCAGGTCGGCCTGGCCCATGCCGAGGTCGCCGCCCAGGGCGGGCAGGGCCACGTTCAGGATGGAGAAGTCGAGCGCCACGATGAACTGGGCGGCGCACAGCACGAGCAGGACCAGCTTGTCGCGGGCGGACATGCCGGGCGCGGCCGCGGTGGCCGTACCGGCGGCGGTTGTCCGGGGGGTCTTACGGGGAGGGGAGTCGATCGCCATGCACCGAGCTTCCGGCGCGTGGAAGAAACGTGGGGAGAGCGTGCTTATGGTGGTGGCCGCACCACCAGGCAAGGGGGAGAGAGTTGACCGGGTCGACCGCACAGGCACAGGCACAGGCACACGCACAGCCGCGTCGCCGCCAGGAGCTGCGTGACTTTCTGATGAGCCGTCGGGCCCGGGTCACCCCGGCCGAGGTGGGCCTGCCGGACGGCGGGGGCCGCCGGCGCACGCCCGGGCTGCGCCGCGAGGAGGTCGCGGTCCTCGCGGGCGTGGGCGCGTCCTGGTACCAGTGGCTGGAGCAGGGGCGCGAGATCACCGTCTCGCCGCAGGTGCTGGACTCCGTGGCGACGGTGCTCAAGCTGAGCGGCGACGAGCGCCGGCACCTCTACGTGCTCGCCGGGCTGAACCCGCCGCAGCCGGAGTCGCCCTTCGACCCGGACTACCTGTGCGAGGGCCTGCAGCGGCTGATCGACGGCTGGATGCCGTACCCGGCGCACATCATGGACCCGTACTGGAACCTGGTCGCCTTCAACGACTCGGCCCGCATGGTCATCGGCTTCCGCCGCAAGGCGCGGCCCAACTGCCTGGTCGACTTCTTCACCGACCCCGCCTACCGCGCCCGCGCGTCCAACTGGGAGCAGAACTCCCGGCGGGTCGTCGCCCAGTACCGCGCCGCGTGCTCGGAGCGACCGGACGACGAGGGGTTCCAGGAGATCGTGGCGGAGGTGGCCGCGGCGAGCCCGGAGTTCGTGGAGCTGTGGGCGCAGGGCGACGTGCAGGCGGGCGGCCAGCTGGTCAAGGAGATCGACCACCCGGTGGCCGGGCAGCTGTACTTCGAGAGCACGCACCTGCGCGTGCCGGCCCGCCCGGACCTGACGATCGTCATGCACAACCCGGTGGCGGACTCGGGCACGGCCGCGAAGCTGGAGTGGCTCGTCTCGCCGGAGGGCCGGCGGGGAGGCATGTACTCGGTGGCGGGCTGACCCGGGCCGCCGCGGCCCTGGGGATTTGCCCTGTGCATACTGCGGGCAGACCTTCCCTTTACCTAAGGATCCTCCGTGTCCGCTGCCCCGCGCCGTGGCGTCCTCGCCGCCCTCGCCGCCGCCTCTCTCCTGGCTCTCTCCGCGTGCGGGGGCGGTGACGGGGGAGGTGACGGCGGAGGCAAGGGCGACGGCAAGCCGTCCGCCGCGCAGAGCGGCACCGGCAAGGACGCGGGGGCCCGTCCCCTCACCGCCGAACAGGCCAAGGCGGCCCTGCTCGTCCCCGCCGACATGCCCTCCGGCTGGGAGGTGAACAAGGACATCCCGGCCTACGACGTCGGCGCGACCGGCATGCAGTTCGGCAAGGCCGACAAGGCCGCGTGCCAGCCGCTGCTGGACGTCTTCGTCGGCGCGGACAACGGCCCCAAGGCGCAGGCCCACGCCATGACCGACCTCAAGCAGGCCGGCGAGACCGGGATCCAGATGACCCAGGGCGTCACCTCCTATCAGGAGGCCGAGGCCGTCAAGGTCATGGACCGGAAGACCGATTTCGGCGCCTGCGCGAAGTTCAGGGCCAAGGGCGCCGACGGCACGACGGACGAGGCCGCCGGCAGCGAGCTGAAGGTGCCCGCGCTCGGTGACGGGGCCCGTGGCGCGCGCGTGGTCTTCGCCGCGACCGACGAGGGCGTCAGCATCCAGCACGACATCGCGGCCGTCCGCGTCGGCGGCACCGTCGTGACCGTCTCCCAGGCCAGCTTCACCACCGCCGACAGCGCCCTGTTCGCATCGTCGCTGCGCAAGGCCGTCGAGAAGGTGCAGCGGGCGCAGCAGAAGGCCGGGGGCAAGGGCTGATCCCGGGGCGATCGGAGGGAGCGGCGCTGCTTATGCTCCCCGGTATGACGGAGACCACGCTGGACCCCGAAGACCGCAAGATCATCACGCTGGCCCGCTCCGCGCGGGCCCGCAACGGCGTGCCCGAGGGCGCCGCCGTGCGCGACGAGACGGGCCGCACGTACGTGGCCGGCACGGTCGCGCTCGACTCGCTGCGGCTGAGCGCGCTGCAGACGGCGGTCGCCATGGCCGTGGCGAGCGGCGCGAAGTCCCTGGAGGCCGCGGCCGTCGTCTCCGAGGCGGCCGAGGTCCGCGCCGAGGACCGCGCGGCCGTGCGCGACCTGGGCGGCTCCGCCACCCCCGTGCTCCTCGCGGGCCCCGACGGCACGCTGCGCAGCCGGGTCGACGCGGGCTGAGCCGTGGCACGGAACGGGACCTCCCAGGGCTTCGCCTGGTTCATGATCGCGGTGACGGCCGTCCTGACGTCGGGCGTCGCCGCCGACTGGGCCGCGGGCGAGGGCTTCGACTGGACGACGACCGCCTGGGTGCTCTTCCTGTGGCCGCAGGCGCTGAGGGACCTGCTGCGCGCCCGGGGCCGCCGCCGGGCCGCCGCCCGCGCGGAGGTCCTGGGCAACTGGGCCCCGTTCCTGTCCACCGCCCTGCTGTGGGTCGGTCTCGTCCTCGGCTGGAGGCGCGGGGAGGGCACGGACTGGTTCGCCCTCGCGGGCGCCCTCCTGCTGCCGGCCGCAGGTCTCCTGTGGCTCGCGGCCAAGCTGGTCGGGGGGCGCCCGCGGCGGGCGTGAGGCCGGGCCGCTGGTCGGCGGGTGGGCCGGGATCGGGGAGAATGGCCGGTATGGATAACGCCTCGTCCCCCTCCCGGGCCCCCCACCGCGCGGGCTTCGCGTGCTTCGTCGGCCGCCCCAACGCGGGCAAGTCGACCCTGACCAACGCACTGGTGGGGACGAAGGTCGCGATCACCTCCAACCGTCCGCAGACCACGCGCCACACCGTGCGCGGCATCGTGCACCGCCCGGACGCCCAGCTCGTCCTGGTGGACACCCCCGGTCTGCACAAGCCGCGCACGCTCCTGGGCGAGCGGCTCAACGACGTGGTCCGCACCACGTGGGCCGAGGTCGACGTCATCGGCTTCTGCCTGCCGGCAGACCAGAAGCTCGGCCCCGGCGACCGCTTCATCGCGGGCGAGCTCGCCGGGATCAAGAAGACCCCGAAGATCGCCATCGTCACCAAGACGGACCTGGTGGACTCCAAGGCGCTCGCCGAGCAGCTGATCGCCATCCAGCAGCTGGGCGAGGAACTGGGCATCCAGTGGGCGGAGATCGTTCCCGTCTCCGCGGTGGGCGACAAGCAGGTGTCGCTGCTGGCCGACCTGATCGCGCCGATGCTCCCGGAGAGCCCGCCGCTCTACCCCGAGGGCGACCTCACCGACGAGCCCGAGCAGGTCATGGTGGCCGAGCTGATCCGCGAGGCCGCGCTGGAGGGCGTCCGGGACGAGCTGCCGCACTCGATCGCCGTCGTCGTCGAGGAGATGCTGCCGCGGGAGGACCGGCCGGCGAACAAGCCGCTGCTGGACATCCACGCCAACGTCTACATCGAGCGCCCCAGCCAGAAGGGCATCATCATCGGCCCCAAGGGGGCCCGCCTCAAGGAGGTGGGCATGAAGTCCCGCAAGCACATCGAGGCGCTCCTGGGTACGCCGGTCTATCTGGACCTGCACGTGAAGGTCGCCAAGGACTGGCAGCGAGACCCGAAGCAGCTGCGGAAGCTGGGTTTCTAGGCCCTGGGCCCGAGGCCCGTCCGGCACCGCCGGGCTGCCACGTCGTGGTGTCTCGCCGCTGCGGCGGAAGAGAACATGCCGCCGCCGCGGCGGTGCACCCCCGCGGCGAGGGTCCGGCGGAATCCGCCGGCACCGCCCCCCGGGATCCGCCGGCCAGGCGCTACGCGCCTTCGCGTAGGACCAGCCTGATCAGTTCGCGCTGGTCGTGGCTGATGTGGGGGTCCGCGCAGTGGACCGTGCGGCCGTCCACGTCGATGTCGTAGTGGAAGCCGTCCGGCACCCCCCGCGCGCCCGCCGCCTCGGCGGGCGACGCGGTGAGTGCGCGGTGGGCCAGGGCCTGCACGTGGGTGGCGTCGGGCCGGCCGGTGGTGTCCAGCTCGGCCCGCCGCTCGATGCCGGCGAACCCGCCGGTCCGGGTGATGACGATCCGCATGGCGTCATTCTCGCCCCGGCGGGCGTTTCCTACGAGGTGGGGACGCCCACCTCCTCCCACGCCTTGAGGACGGCCTGGACCTCGTCGCCGTCGCTGTAGAGCGACCGGGCGGTGGCCACGGTCAGCCGGGCGAAGTCGGCGAACTGGGCGTCTTCCTTGAGCTTCCCGCTGGTCAGCGTCGCGTACCAGATCTTGCCGGCGTGCTCCCAGGCGTTGCCGCCGAGCCGGGTGGCCAGCAGGTAGAAGGCCCGGTTGGGGATGCCGGAGTTGATGTGGACCCCGCCCTGGTCGCGCGAGGTGCGCACGAAGTGGTCCATGTGACCGGGCTGCGGGTCCTTGCCGAGGACGTCGTCCTCGTAGGCCGTCCCCGGCTCCTTCATGGACCGCAGGGCCACGCCCCGGTCCACGCCCGGGCCCAGCAGCCCCTGGCCGATCAGCCAGTCGGCCTGGTCGGCGGTCTGCCCCAGGGCGTACTGCTTGATCAGCGAGCCGAAGACGTCCGAGACGGATTCGTTGAGCGCCCCGGACTGGCCGTAGTACTCCAGGTTCGCCGTGTACTGGGTGACACCGTGGGTGAGCTCGTGGCCGATGACGTCCACCGGGATGGTGAAGTCGAGGAAGACGTCGCCGTCCCCGTCGCCGAAGACCATCTGGCTGCCGTCCCAGAAGGCGTTGTTGTAGCCCTCGCCGTAGTGGACGGTGGCGTCCAGCGGCAGGCCGGCGTCGTCGATGGAGTGCCGGCCGTACGCCTTGAGGTACAGCTCGAAGGTGGCGCCGAGCCCGGCGTGGGCGCGGTTGACCGTCGCGTCCTTCGACGGCCCGTCGCCCTCGGCGTGGACCTTCTTGCCCGGCTGCGTCGCCCGGTGCTGCGCGTCGTAGATCGTGCGCCGGGGGCTGTCGGAAGGGGTGCCCGCGGGGGTGGCGAGGCCGCGCAGGGCGGTGACGCGGCGCCGCGTGCGGTACTGGGAGTCGTGTTCCAGGGTGCGCTGGGCGACGTCGGCCCGCGCGGAATCGTCGGCCTGTGCGAGCTTGTCGAGCACGTGCGGCGGGACGATGGTGCAGAAAACGCTCTTCACGGTGTCACTCATGGCCTGAATCTGGCAGCGGCCCCCGGCCTTGTCAGGCCCCGCCGCACCGATTAACACAATCGAGTGGCCCGGTTCCGTGTCCCGCATGCTGGAACGCCCGTACCGCATCCCGTCCGGCTCGGCTACCGTGCTGTACATCATGCGTTTCGGGCTGCTTCTTCTTAGCTGCCGCGGCGAGGGTCTGTAGTCGATCGGCCGACCCCCTCCCCGCGGTGTGAGGCGTTGCGGTCACCCGCGGTGACCTGCCCGTCGGCCTCCCCCGAGCTCGCCGCCGAGCACGGGGACCCCACCTCAGGACATACGAGGAGCCCCCGCAGATGCCCGAGACCTCCGCTTCCGTCGGCCGTCCCACGCCCCTGACCGCGGCGACCGTGACCCAGCGCCCGTCGGGGATGCCGGTGCACAAGTACCGCCCCTACGACGCCGTGGACATCCCGGACCGCACCTGGCCCGACCGGCGGATCACCGCGGCTCCCCGCTGGCTGTCGACGGACCTGCGCGACGGCAACCAGGCGCTGATCGACCCGATGTCCCCGGCCCGCAAGCGCGAGATGTTCGACCTGCTGGTCCGCATGGGCTACAAGGAGATCGAGGTCGGCTTCCCCTCCTCCGGCGCCACCGACTTCGACTTCGTCCGCTCGATCATCGAGCAGGACGCGATCCCGGAGGACGTGACGATCTCCGTCCTCACCCAGGCGCGCGAGGAGCTGATCGAGCGCACGGTGGAGTCCCTGCGCGGCGCCCGCCGCGCCACGGTCCACCTGTACAACGCCACGGCTCCGGTCTTCCGGCGGGTCGTCTTCCGCGGCTCGCGCGAGCAGGTGAAGCAGATCGCCGTCGACGGCACGCGGCTGGTCGTGGAGTACGGGGAGAAGATCCTCGGCGACGAGACGGTCTTCGGCTTCCAGTACAGCCCGGAGATCTTCACCGACACCGAGCTGGACTTCGCGCTGGAGGTCTGCGAGGGCGTCATGGACGTCTGGCAGCCCGAGGCCGGCCGCGAGATCATCCTGAACCTGCCGGCCACGGTCGAGCGCTCCACGCCCTCCACCCACGCCGACCGCTTCGAGTGGATGTCGCGGCACCTGTCCCGCCGCGAGCACATCTGCCTGTCCGTGCACCCGCACAACGACCGGGGGACCGCCGTCGCCGCCGCCGAGCTGGCGATCATGGCCGGGGCCGACCGGATCGAGGGCTGCCTGTTCGGCCAGGGCGAGCGCACCGGCAACGTCGACCTGGTCACCCTGGGCATGAACCTGTTCTCCCAGGGCGTCGACCCGATGATCGACTTCTCGCAGATCGACGAGGTCCGGCGGACCGCCGAGTACTGCAACCAGATGGAGGTCCACCCGCGCCACCCCTACGCGGGCGACCTGGTCTACACCGCCTTCTCCGGCTCCCACCAGGACGCCATCAAGAAGGGCTTCGAGGCGATGGCCGACACCGCGGCCGCCGAGGGCACGACCGTGGACGACATCGAGTGGGCCGTCCCCTACCTGCCGATCGACCCCAAGGACGTCGGCCGCTCCTACGAGGCCGTGATCCGCGTCAACTCGCAGTCCGGCAAGGGCGGCATCGCGTACGTCCTGAAGAACGACCACAAGCTGGACCTGCCGCGCCGGATGCAGATCGAGTTCTCGAGGATCATCCAGGGCAAGACCGACGCCGAGGGCGGCGAGGTCACCCCCGCCGAGATCTGGTCGGTCTTCCAGGACGAGTACCTGCCCACCGAGGGCAACCGCTGGGGCCGGATCGCGCTGCGCACCACCCAGACCTCGACCACGAGCGAGGGCAGCGACGCGCTGACCGTCGAGGCGGTCGTGGACGGCGCGGACACGGTGCTGACCGGTACGGGCAACGGCCCGATCTCGGCCTTCGTCGACGCGCTGGCCGCGATCGGCGTCGACGCGCGGGTCCTGGACTACAGCGAGCACACCATGAGCGAGGGCGCGGCCGCCCGCGCCGCCTCGTACATCGAATGCGTGATCGACGGGCAGGTGCTGTGGGGCATCGGCATCGACCCGAACACCACGCGCGCCTCGATCAAGGCCGTGGTCTCGGCGGTGAACCGGGCTTACCGCGGCTGAGAGCTTCGCCGGATCCGCGGCGCGTCGGCTGCGGGCCGTACGTGGCTGGTCGCGCAGTTCCCCGCGCCCCTTACGGGGCGCGGCACCGCAGCGACCCGACCGTGCTTCCGCCGGGGTGCTCGGCGGCGCGGCGTCAAGCGGATCGGGGGGAAACCACCGTATCCAGTGGTGCCGTGGCGAGATCCCCCGTATGACGCCCACCCTCTGCGCACGGGGTACTGACGTCGCATCATCGATGTGGCTAACATCACGTCAACGCGGCGACGAGGCCGTGGCGTTATGGAGGTGTGCGCCGTGATGCACGCGCAGGGCCGACCCGGCCGGGACCGGTGTGTGGTGGGCGTACGCACCGTCTGGCGCACGGTCGGCGACGGCGAGTTCTACTGCCCCGGCTGCGGCGGCGACCGCAATTACCGCCGCCGCACCGGGCGCCGCCGCCTCGTCGCCTTCGGCCTGCCGCTGCTGCCGCGCGGCCCCGTCGGCCCGGTCGTGGAGTGCTCCGCCTGCCACGCCCGCTTCGGCACGGACGTCCTCGACCACCCCACCACCACCCGCTTCTCCGCGATGCTGCGCGACGCCGTGCACACCGTCGCCCTCGCCGTCCTCGCCGCGGGCGGCACCGAGGCCCGTACGGTGCGCAGAGCGGCCGTGGGCGCGGTGCGGGCCGCGGGCTTCGTGGACTGCAGCGAGGAACAGCTGATCACCCTGATCGAGGCCCTCGCCGCCGACACCGGGCGCCTGCCCGGCGCGTACGGCACGGACCTCGGCACCCCGTCCCCCTACGCCGGGCGGGACGGCTTCGACCCCCGGGGCACGGCCCTGGCCATCGAGCTCCACGAGGCGCTGGAGCCCCTCGCGCCCCACCTGGCCCCCGCCGGCCGCGAATCGATCCTGCTGCAGGGCGCCCGCATCGCCCTGGCCGACGGCCCCTACCGGCCCGCGGAGCGCGAGGTGCTCGCCACGGTCGGCAGGGCGCTCATGCTCCCCCCGGAGGACACGGACCGGCTGCTGGCCGCGGCGCGCACCCCGTCGTAGCCGCGGGGACCCCCTCGCTCAGGCGCCGTACCCGGACAGCGGGGCGGGCTGGTGCACGTCCGCCGGGGCCGGCTCCGGCTCCTGGAGGGCGCCGAGGATCCACGGCGCGTGCTTGCGCTGCACGCCGATGAGCACCTCCCCGTCGCCGTCACGGCAGACGATCACCACCTGGCGCAGCGCCTTCCGCCGGCCGTCGCCCTCCGCGGTGATGCGCGCGGGATCCGACCGGTGGGGCACGCGGATGCCCTCGACGACCAGCGTGCGCGGCAGGGCCCTGCGCAGGGTGCGGCCCGCCGGGTCCGGCGTCACCGCGAGCAGGCCGGGGCCCGCCACCAGGTACGGGCCGATGAGCTCGGCGCCGTAGGGGGTGTCCGCCGCGACCCCGCCCCCGACGCACTTCTCCTTGCGGGGCACGACCGGGGCGAGACCGGCCTCCGCCGGACGCCGCCGCACCCGCACGCGCCACAGGGCGCCGAGGACGACCGGCGCCGCCCCCGCGCCCGTGAGCGTCAGGGCCGTCGGCACCGTGTCCGTGACCAGGGGAGCGACGAACCCGACGACGGCGATCAGGACGCCCGCGCACGTGGGCACGGTCGTCTGCCAGGTGTAGCGCTCGGGGGCGCGGGGGGAGTGGCGGACCATCCAGTAGGCGATCCCGGCGAACGTCGTGCCCAGCAGGAGCAGTCCGAGGCCGCAGGCGAACGGCAGCCGGTAGGCGTCCTTCGGCTGGTCGGCCGTCAGCTGCACGGTGCCGCGGAAGTCGACGAAGCGGATCTTCCCGCGCCAGTACGTGGCGCGCACCTTGTCGCCCGGCTTGACCTTGCCGAAGACCGACAGCGGCCCGTTCATGTCCGCGCGGTGGGTGGAGCCGTCGCGGCCGGTGAACGTCAGCCAGTAGTGGGTCGTCTTGCCCTGCGGAGCGGTCTCGGTGTGCTTCACCGTGCCCTCGACGACCTTGCGGCACTCCAGGGCGGGCTCGTCGCCCACGCACGCGGCGGCCGTCGCGAAGGCCCGGCTGTCGGCGCGCCGGTCCGGCACGGTGACGAAGAGCAGGAACAGCGCGGCGAGCACGCACACGAGAGCCGCGGCGGCGGTCGTACGGACGGGGTGGCGCCTGCGGCGTCTGCGGCGGATGGGGGTCACCGGGAACTCACTGGGGGGAGGAAGATCGACATGGGGGTCACATTGTGCCTCCGGAGGCGCGGACGTTCAGCCTTCGTCGGTACGGGACAATAACTGCATGAGCCTCTTCCGCGACGACGGTGTCGTCCTCAGGACCCAGAAGCTCGGTGAGGCCGACCGCATCATCACTCTCCTCACGCGCGGTCACGGGCGCGTGCGGGCCGTCGCGCGCGGGGTGCGGCGGACCAAGTCGAAGTTCGGGGCGCGCCTGGAGCCGTTCTCGCACGTCGACGTGCAGTTCTTCGCGCGGGGGAGCGAGCTCGTCGGGCGGAGCCTGCCGCTGTGCACCCAGAGCGAGACCATCGCCGCGTACGGCGGGCCGATCGTCGCCGACTACGCCCGCTACACCGCCGGCACCGCGATGCTGGAGACCGCCGAGCGGTTCACCGACCACGAGGGCGAACCGGCCGTCCAGCAGTACCTGCTGCTCGTCGGCGGCCTGCGCACGCTCGCCGCGGGCGAGCACGCCCCGGGCCTCGTCCTGGACGCCTTCCTGCTGCGCTCCCTCGCCGTCAACGGCTACGCGCCCAGCTTCGAGGCCTGCGCCAGGTGCGGAATGCCCGGTCCGAACCGGTTCTTCTCGGTGGCCGCGGGCGGCGTGGTCTGCGGAGAGTGCCGGGTGCCGGGAAGCGTCGTACCCTCCTCGGAGGCGATCGGGCTGCTCGCTGCGCTGCTGACGGGCGACTGGGCGACGGCGGACGCCTGCGAGCCGCGCCACGTCAGGGAGGGCAGCGGCCTGGTCGCGGCGTATCTGCACTGGCACCTGGAGCGCGGCCTCCGCTCGCTCCGGTATGTCGAGAAATAGGGAAACAGGGACCAAGGAGTAGTGGCACGCATGGCACGACGCGGGATTCTGGGCCGTTCCCGACGCGAGTACCGCACACCCGACCCGCACCCGTCCGGGGCGCGGCCGCCGAAGATCCCCGGCGAGCTGGTCCCCGAGCACGTGGCGATCGTCATGGACGGCAACGGCCGCTGGGCCAAGGACCGCGGCCTGCCGCGCACCGAGGGCCACAAGGTCGGCGCCGAGCGGGTGCTGGACGTGCTGCAGGGCGCGATCGAGATGGGCGTCGGGAGCATCTCCCTCTACGCCTTCTCCACCGAGAACTGGCGGCGCTCGCCGGACGAGGTGCGCTTCCTGATGAACTTCAACCGCGACTTCATCCGCAAGACCCGCGACCAGCTCGACGAGCTCGGCATCCGGGTGCGCTGGGTGGGCCGCATGCCCAAGCTGTGGCGTTCGGTTGCCAAGGAGCTCCAGGTCGCCCAGGAGCAGACCAAGGACAACGACAAGCTCACGCTGTACTTCTGCATGAACTACGGCGGGCGCGCGGAGATCGCGGACGCGGCGCAGGCGCTGGCCGCCGACGTCAAGGCGGGCCGGCTCGACCCGTCGAAGGTCACGGAGAAGACCTTCGCGAAGTACCTCTACTACCCGGACATGCCGGACGTGGACCTCTTCCTGCGGCCCTCGGGCGAGCAGCGCACCTCCAACTACCTGATCTGGCAGAGCGCTTACGCCGAGATGGTCTTCCAGGACGTGCTCTGGCCGGACTTCGACCGCCGCGACCTGTGGCGCGCCTGCCTGGAGTTCGCGTCGCGGGACCGCCGCTTCGGCGGTGCGATCCCCAACGAGCAGCAGCTGGCGGAGCAGGGCATCGTGGCGGATCCCGGCAGCGCGTGAGCCGAGCGCGCGCAGGCATGCACGACCGCGCGCGGACACGCACGAGGGCCCCGGGCATCGCCCGGGGCCCTCGGTGCACGCGGCGGGGGTCTCAGCGCTTCGCGGCGCACTCCCCGCACGTGCCGAAGATCTCGATGGTGTGCGCGACGTCCACGAAGCCGTGCTCCTCGGCGATGGAGTCCGCCCACTTCTCGACGGCGGGGCCCTCCACCTCGACGGCCTTGCCGCACAGCCGGCACACCAGGTGGTGGTGGTGCCCGCTGGAGCAGCGGCGGTAGACCGCCTCGCCCTCGCTGGTGCGCAGCACGTCGACCTCGCCCGCGTCGGCGAGGGACTGCAGCGTGCGGTAGACGGTGGTCAGGCCGACCGACGCACCGCGGTGCTTGAGCATGTCGTGGAGTTCTTGCGCGCTACGGAACTCGTCCACCTCGTCGAGCGCGGCCGCCACCGCTGCCCGCTGCTTGGTGGACCGGCCGCGTACGGGGGGACCCGCGGTCGCCACAGTTGCCTCCTCCAGCTCGCCTGAACACCCATCCGCACATGTCGCACGGCAATTGTGCCAGTCCGCACGGCCGGGTGGGCAAGCCCGGACGGGCGTCAGACCTTCACGTCGTCCGCCGTCGTGCGCGCCCCCGGCGCTTCGAGGGTGCACTCCTCGGCCGCCGCGGGCTTCCCCGCGCGCCGCTTCGCCAAGGGCGCGGCGAGCGCCGTGAGGACGACGAACAGGCCGATGGCAAAGAGCACGATCGTCGCGCCGGAGGGCACGTCGGCGTAGTAGGACGTGGCGGTGCCGGAGACGGTCACCGTCACGCCGATGCCCACCGCGAGGGCGAAGGTGGCCTTGAAACTGCGGGCGATCTGCTGCGACGCGGCGACCGGGATCACCATCAGGGCGCTGACCAGCAGCAGGCCGACGACGCGCATGGCGACGGTGACAGTGACGGCGGCGGTGACGGCGACCAGCAGGTTCAGCATGCGCACCGGCAGCCCGGTGACCCGCGCGAACTCCTCGTCCTGGCAGACGGCGAAGAGCTGGCGGCGCAGCCCGACCGTGGTGAGGATCACAAAGGCGGCCAGGATGCAGATCGCGACGATGTCCTCCTCCGAGACCGTGGCGATCGAGCCGAAGAGGTAGCTGCCGAGGTTGGCGCTGGAGCCGTTGTCGGAGAGGTTCATCAGCATCACGCCGCCCGCCATGCCGCCGTAGAAGAGCATGGCGAGGGCGATGTCGCCGCGCGTCCGCCCGTACCAGCGGATCAGCTCCATGACGACGGCGCCCGCGATGCACACGGCCGTGGCCATCCACACGGGGCTGGAGTTCAGCAGGAAGCCCAGGCCGACGCCGGTGAGGGCGACGTGCCCCAGGCCGTCGCCCATGAGCGCCTGGCGGCGCTGGACGAGGTAGGTGCCGATGGCCGGCGCGGTGATGCCGACGAGGAGCGCCGCGAGCAGGGCCCGCTGCATGAAGGCGAAGTCGAGGATGTCCATCAGGTCAGCAGCCCTGTCCGAATCGGTTCCGCAGCCGGTCCGGCGTGCGGGTGTACGTGGTCGTGGCCGGGCAGCGCGTGCTGGCCCACGGCCTCCGGCGGCGGCCCGTCGTGGACGACGCAGCCGTCGCGCAGCACGACCGCGCGGTCGATGAGCGGCTCCAGCGGGCCGAGCTCGTGCAGCACCAGCAGGACGGTGGCGCCGCGGGCGACCTGGGCGCGCAGGGCCTCGGCGAGCACCTCCTGGCTCGCCAGGTCCACGCCGGCCATCGGCTCGTCCATGATCAGCAGCTCGGGTTCGCCGGCCAGGGCGCGGGCGATGAGCACCCGCTGGTGCTGGCCGCCGGAGAGCGCGTCGACGGAGTCACCGAGCCGGTCGTCCATGCCGACGAGCTCCAGGGCGCGTATGACCGCCTCCTTGTCGGCCCTGCGCATCATCCCGAACCGGGTGCGGGCCAGCCGCCCCGACGAGACGACCTCGCGCACGGTCGCGGGGACCCCGCCGGCGGCGGTGGTGCGCTGCGGCACGTAGCCGACGCGGGCCCAGTCGCGGAAGCGGCGCCGGGGCGTGCCGAAGAGCTCCAGCTCGCCGCCGGTCAGCGGCACCTGGCCGACGATGCTGCGCACGGCCGTGGACTTGCCCGAGCCGTTGGCGCCGAGCAGCGCGACGACCTCGCCGCGCCGCACGGCCAGGTCCACGCCGCGCAGCACCGGGCGGCCGCCCAGACTCGCGGTGGCGCCGCGCAGGGATATGACGGGCTGCTCCATGGTGGTCTCCTCGGGCGCGCTCACTTGGTGCCCAGCGCCTTCTGCAGGGCGGCCAGGTTGGCTTCCATGACCTCGACGTAGTCGTCGCCCCTCGACGCGTCCGTGATCCCCTCCAGGGGGTCCAGGACGTCGGTCTTGAGGTTCAGGTCCTTGGCCAGCGTCTTCGCGGTGGCCGGGCTGGCGAGGGTCTCGAAGAAGATCGTCGAGACGTTGTGCTTCTTCGCGAGCTCGTGCAGGTCCTTGATGCGGGCGGCGCTGGGCTCGGACTCCGGGTCGAGGCCGCTGATGGCCTCCTCGGTCAGCCCGTAGCGCTCGGCGAGGTAGCCGAAGGCGGCGTGGGTGGTGATGAAGGTGTCCGAGGCGCGGTTCTTCAGCCCGTCCTTGAACCTGGCGTCCAGCGCGCCGAGCTTCTTCACCACGGCGTCGGCGTTCTTCGCGTAGTCGCCCTTGTGGCCGGGGTCGGCCTCGGAGAGGCTCTTCGCGACGCCCTTGGCGGCCTCGGCGTACTTCACCGGGTCGAGCCAGATGTGGGGGTCGGCGCCGCCGTGGTCGTGGCCGTGGTCGTGACCCTCGTGGCCGTCCTCGCCGTGGCTCTCGTCCACGTGCTCGTCGTGGCCCTCGTGTTCGTCGTGGCCGTGCTCGTCGTGCCCGTGCTCGTCGGGGCCGTGGTGCTTGCCGTCGACCTCGGTGCCGTGCGCCTCCAGGTGGGTGAGGGAGGCCACGTCCACGGCGTGCTTGTTCTTCGACTGCTTGATCGCCTCGTCCACGGCGGGCTGGAGGCCCTTGAGGTAGACGATCGCGCCCGCGTCGGCGAGGGAGCCGATCTGCTTGGGCTTGAGCTCCAGGTCGTGGGGTTCGACGCCGGGCTTGGTCAGGTTGGTGACGTGGACGTGCTCGCCGCCGATCTGCTCGGCGAGGTACTGCATGGGGTAGAACGACGCCACGACGGACAGCTTGCCGTCCTCCGCCTTGCCGGCCGTGTCCGAGGAGCAGGCCGAAAGGCTCAGCAGCCCCAGAACGGCGGCTGCGGCGACGGCTGCGGTGGGTATTCGGGTGGTATGGGCGGGGCGGAGACGGCTGACGTTCATGACAGTCATTTTCAACAAAAATGGAAACGATTGTCAACAAGGTGATCGGGGGCGGGATGCGGAGGGACGTGGTCAAGCCAAGGCCAGAGCCGATTTGATGAGAGGGGGTACAGCGCCGGTAACCTGAATCATTCGCTGTTCGTCGTCGCAATGAAGAGAGCACCGTGGCCGCCGACAAGATCGACACCATCGTCAGCCTGAGCAAGCGCCGTGGCTTCGTCTATCCGTGCAGTGAGATCTATGGCGGACAGCGTGCCGCCTGGGACTACGGTCCGCTCGGCGTGGAGCTCAAGGAGAACATCAAGCGTCAGTGGTGGCGCTCGATGGTCACCTCGCGCGACGACGTCGTCGGTCTCGACTCGTCGGTGATCCTGGCCCGTGAGGTCTGGGAGGCGTCCGGCCACGTCGCGACCTTCACGGACCCGCTGACGGAGTGCACCTCCTGCCACAAGCGCTACCGCGCCGACCACCTCGAGGAGGCGTACGAGGCCAAGCACGGCAAGCTGCCCGAGAACGGCCTCGCCGACCTCAACTGCGCGCACTGCGGCACCAAGGGCGCCTTCACCGAGCCCAAGCTGTTCTCCGGCCTGCTGTCCACCCACCTGGGCCCGACGCAGGACTCCGGTTCGGTCAGCTACCTGCGCCCCGAGACCGCGCAGGGCATCTTCACCAACTTCGCCCAGGTCCAGCAGACCTCGCGGAAGAAGCCGCCGTTCGGTATCGCCCAGACCGGCAAGTCCTTCCGCAATGAGATCACGCCGGGCAACTTCATCTTCCGCACCCGCGAGTTCGAGCAGATGGAGATGGAGTTCTTCGTCAAGCCGGGCGAGGACGAGACCTGGCACGAGTACTGGATGGAGCAGCGCTGGAGCTGGTACACCGGCCTCGGCATGCGCGAGGAGAACATGCGGTGGTACGAGCACGCCGCGGAGAAGCTCTCCCACTACTCCAAGCGCACCACTGACATCGAGTACCGCTTCAACTTCGGCGGCACCGAGTTCTCCGAGCTGGAAGGCATCGCCAACCGCACGGACTACGACCTGAAGGCCCACTCCCAGGCCTCCGGCCAGGACCTCACCTTCTTCGACCAGGAAGCCGGCGAGCGCTGGTTCCCGTACGTCATCGAGCCGGCGGCCGGCCTCAACCGCGCCATGCTCGCCTTCATGCTCGACGCGTACAACGAGGACGAGGCCCCCAACGCCAAGGGCGTCATGGAGAAGCGCGTCGTCATGCGCCTCGACCCGCGCCTGGCCCCGGTCAAGGTCGCCGTCCTGCCGCTGTCCCGCAACCCGCAGCTCTCCCCGAAGGCCAAGGGCCTCGCCACGGACCTGCGCAAGAACTGGAACATCGAGTTCGACGACGCGGGCGCGATCGGCCGCCGCTACCGCCGCCAGGACGAGATCGGCACGCCGTTCTGCGTCACGGTCGACTTCGACACGCTCGAGGACAACGCGGTGACGGTGCGCGAGCGCGACACGATGAAGCAGGAGCGGGTGTCTCTCGACCAGATCGAGGGCTACCTGGGGTCGCGTCTGCTGGGCTGCTGACGCCTGGTCTTTCGCACTGAACGCCGGGGCCCGGCGTCGTGCTCAGACCTCCCAGTCGGAGGTGTCGAGCTTGCAGTCGAAGGGGGCGGGGATGTGGACCGTGTCGCCCAGCTTCACCTGGTGGTGGGCGCGGTAGCCGCGGTCGGGTGACGGGTCGGAGTATGCAGTGACCGAATCCGCCAGCACATCGACGAGCACGTAGACGGGCACCCCGGCCTTGCCGTAGACCTCCAGCTTTTCCTCGCGGTCGGTGTTGGCTGTGGAACGGGAGGTCACCTCTCCGACCAGGGACAGCGCGTCGCCGGGAGCGTAGATGCCCTTGGTCTTGAGGGCGGCCCATTCCAGAGCGTAGAAGTCGGGGCCGTAAGACTCCTCCTGCGAGGGAAACGAAAAGAGCCGGGGGTACCCGCGCAGGCGATGGCCGTCAGGCACATGCGGACTGAGCTGTTCGATAACGCTTTCGATGATGTAGTCATAGGCGCACTGTGACCACGGTGACACGACGACATTCCCCCCGACGATCTCTGTGCGGTATCCGTCCGGGAGACCTGCATCGACCTGCTCAAGAACCTGGCACAGCTCCTCGAACCCCCCCTCGGGTTCCGGGGAATGGCTTATCGCCTGGGCCTGGGGCGGGGGTGTCTCGACCATGACTGCCATGATGCGCCTCCTTGAGTGTGTGCGCGGTCAGACACTCAACGTAGCGGCGCCGTCGCGCCCCACGACCCCATTCCCCTCGCACGTTCATCCGATGGTGGCACTGGCTGTACCAACGAGCCGGACACCAGTACCATCGCCCGCCCTGACCTGCGCACTTACCGTGTGACCATGCAGATCTCCGGTGTCCTCACCGTCCTCCGCCGCCCCTTCGAGGGGGCCGGGCGCGCCGTCGCCCATCTCGCCGGCGGCGTGCTCGTCCAGCTCGGTGCGCTGCTCGTCATGGCCGTGCCGTGGCTGAACGGGGGGCCGACGCGGGCGCTGAGTTGTCTGGTGGCCGTGGCGGTGACGGTGGGTGTTCTCGCCGCCGCCTGCCCGCTGCTGACCCGGGCGCAGCGGGCCCGCTTCGCGGCGCGGCTCGGGGTGGAGATACCGGCGGCCGGGCGGTCCTGGTCGTGGCGGCAGCAGGGCTACCACCTGGCCGCCGGCCCGGCGATCGCCCTCGGCGGGGCGTGCGTGCTGCTGCTCTGGGCGGCCTCCGCCGTGGCGGCCACCGTCTACGTATGGGTGTGGGCGCTGCCGCCGGAGACCCGGCCGGCGCACCTGGGTTACGCGGTGCAGGCCGGCTACCTCACCGCCGCCGGGCTCGCCGGGCTGTACGGGGCAGCGTGGCTGTCGGGCGCGCTCGCCCGGCTCGACACCCGCGCCGCCACGGCCCGGCTCGGCCCCAGCCGCGCCGAACTCCTGGAGCAGCGCGTCGAGGAGGTCACCGAGAGCCGCGCCGGCGTCGTGGACGCCGCCGACGCCGAGCGCCGCCGCATCGAGCGCGACCTGCACGACGGCGCGCAGCAGCGGCTCGTGTCGATGGCGGTGAACCTGGGGCTGGCCAAGGCCACGCTCAAGGACCTGCCGGACGAGGCGCGCCAGGTCATCGAGGAGGCGCACCGCGAGGCCAAGGAAGCCATCGAGGAACTGAGCAACCTCGTCCGCGGGCTGCACCCGGCCGTGCTGGAGGACCGCGGGCTCGACGCCGCCCTGTCCGGGGTCGCCGAACGGGCGCCGCTGCCCGTGGGGCTGAGGGTCGACCTCGCCGAGCGGCCCTCCCCGACCGTCGAGGCCGTCGCCTACTTCGTGGTCTCCGAAGCGCTCGCCAACGTCGTCAAGCACGCGCGGGCGCACCGGGCCGATGTCCGCGTCGAACGGCGCGGGGGGATACTTCTTGTCGTCGTCACCGACGACGGCGTGGGCGGGGCCGACCCCGAGGGCGGCAGCGGACTGGCCGGACTGGCCAAGCGGGTCGCGTCGGTCGACGGCACGTTCTCGATCAGCAGCCCCGCGGGGGGCCCGACCGTAGTGACCGTGGAGCTGCCGTGCGCGCCGTGATCGCCGAGGATTCCGTCCTGCTCCGGATCGGCCTGGTGAAGGTCCTGGAGGCGGCCGGATTCGACGTGGTCGCGGAGACCGGCGACGCGGAGGCGCTGCTGGCGGCGGTCGAGGAGCACCGGCCCGACCTCGCCGTCCTCGACGTGCGCATGCCGCCGGGCTTCACCGACGAGGGGGTGCGGGCCGCGCTCGTCGTGCGCAAGCAGTGGCCGGACACGGCGGTGCTGCTGCTCTCCCAGTACGTGGAGGAGCGCTACGCCGCCGATCTGCTGTCCGGGGACACGCGCGGCGTCGGCTACCTGCTCAAGCAACGGGTCGCCGACGTGGAGGAGTTCATCGACGCGCTGCGGCGCGTCGCGGGCGGCGGCACCGCGCTCGACCCGCAGGTCGTCTCGCAGCTGCTGCTGCGCCGCCACAGCGATCCGCTGGACCGGCTCACGCCGCGCGAACGGGAGGTGCTGGAGCTGATGGCGTCCGGGCGCTCGAACGCGGGGATCGCGGAGGGGCTGTTCGTGAGCGAGAGCGCCGTGGCCAAGCACATCAACTCGATCCTGGCGAAGCTGGACCTGCCGAAGGCCGACGCGGACCACCGGCGGGTGCTGGCGGTGCTGCGCTTCCTGGGCGTGGGCTGACGGGCCCTACGCCTGCAGCCCGCGCAGCACCAGGTCGCACACGGCGTCGAACGCCGCCTCGATGCCGGGGACGGACCAGTCGGCGGCGTAGGCCGGGTCGTGGAAGCGGTTCGTGGCGTCCCACAGGGCGCGGGCCGTCGCGGCGGGGTCGGGCGCCGGGGCGAACGTGCCTTCGCGGACGCCGCTCTCCACGATGCGGGCCAGCTGCCCGATCATCGTCTCGACGTGGCGGTCGACGGTGGCGCTGTTCTCGCCGACGAGGACCATGTACGTGGCGAACAGCTCGGGGTCGTCCCCCGCCTTGCGCCGCTTCGCGGCGAACAGCGCGGCGAGCCAGGAGCGCAGGCGCGGGCCGGCGGGGCCGTCCGCGTCGGCGATGGCCGACAGCTCCGCGTGCGACAGGTCCAGCCAGCGCTGCGTCACCGCCTCCCGCAGGGCGGCCTTGCTGCCGTAGTGGCGGTAGACGCTGCCGTGGCTGACACCCAGCGCGCGGGCGACGTCGACCACGGTGGCCTTGGCGGGGCCGTAGCGGCGCAGCACGTCCTCGGTGGCTTCGAGGATGCGTTCGGGGGTCAACGGCGCGGGCGGCATGCGGGCTCGTACCTTTCGTCTGCGTCCGGGGGCCGGGCGACGATCGTGATGCGCCCGGATGGACGACGGTACCCGCCCGCGGAGAGCGCCCGCTCTCCGCGGCACCGGGCGCCTCCGTCCCCTGCGGCGGCCGCCCCGGCGCCGGGCACTTTCTTCCGCCGCCGCGGCGGGTAACCACCGTGGTGGCGTCCGGCGGTGCCGGACCGGCCTCCGGCCTGGGGTCGTACGGCACCGCCGGGTCGCGCCATGCGGGTTTCTCGCCGTTGCGGCGGGGGTGGGGC
>NZ_JBPQTS010000129.1:0-21885 GCF_051386455.1 Streptomyces sp. URMC 124 | reverse complement strand
CCCACCCCCTGGCCTCCCTCCTCCAGTCCATCCGGCTCCGACACGACCTGTCGGCGTACGCCCGTAAGGACTACGTCTACGCAACCGGCTGGCAGACGCCCTCCCCCTTCGAGTCTCTCTACCGGCGTCTGCTGACCGATCCGTCCTGGCGGGTCCACGCCGTCCGCTCCGGCCACAACGTCATGGGTGACGCCCCCGACCAGCTCTTCAAGATCCTCATTCAGGCCGCATGTTGAGTCAGTTGGCTGTAGCAGTGAAGGAGACTGAGATGAACCGACATGCCGATGTGGACACGCTCGCGAAGGACGCCTGGCGGGACTTGCGCAGCGGCGAGGCGACGACAGCGTGCGAAGCCATCCCACGGCCGCACGCGGCGGCGGTCCGGCAGGAGGTCGCGGCGACCACCGCAGTCGACGCCCGGACCCGGATCGGCATGATCGCCCGCACAGTCCCCTCCGCCTGCAAGAAGGCATGAAGCCGCCGCGCGTGCTGGCAGTGGCCCAGCTGATGAACTCGATCGGGGACGGCGCCTTCTACGTCACGTCCGCTCTCTACTTCACCGGGGTCGTGGGTCTGGCCCCAGCCGAGATCGGCTTAGGCCTGACTGTGGGCTGGGCAGTCGGTTCGGTGGCAGGGGTTCCCCTGGGAAACCTGGCCGACCGGCGCGGCGCGCGCGGCACCGCCGTCGTGCTGGCTCTGGCCACTGCCCTCGCGGTGGCGTCGTTCCTGTTCGTGCGCTCCTTCCCGCTGTTCGCGGTGGCCGCCGTTCTCTACGCGAGCTGCCAGTGCGGGCTCACCGCAGCGCGGCAGGCGCTGCTGGCCGGGCTGGTGGAACAAGTCAGGCGCACGGAGGTGCGCGCGTTCCTGCAGTCGGCGACGAACGCCGGCTTGGCAGTCGGCGCCGCACTTGGTGGGCTCGCCCTGCGCTCCGACACTCGCGAGGCTTACCTGGCCGTCTTCGTGATGGATGCCGTCAGCTTCCTGACCGCGGGGCTCGTCCTGAGCCGTCTGCCCGTGGTCGCCCGGGCAACGGTGAGGCCGGGGGAGCCCCGGCTCGCGGTTCTGCGTGATCGCCCGTACGCGGTCGTCACGAGCATCAATGCGGTCATGCTGTTCTACATGCCACTGATCAGCCTGGTCATACCGTTGTGGATCGTGCAGCAAACCCGAGCGCCGACGTGGACTGTCTCCGCGCTGCTGGTGCTCAACACTCTCAGTGTGGCGGCTTTCCAGGTCCCGGTCGCGCGGCGGGTGACAGGTCTCAGGAGCGCCTCGCGGGTCGTGCGGCACTCGGGCCTCGTCATGTTCGCCGCGTGTGCGTTCTTCGCCCTCTCGGCGACCGGGTCCGCCGCCTGGACCGCCGGGCTGATTCTCTTGGCGGCGGCAGGTCTGCAGGTCCTCGGCGAAATGATGCTCGCCTCGGGCGCCTGGGAGATCAGCTTCGGGCTGGCTCCCGCCGATAGGCAGGGCCAGTACCAGGGCTTCTTCGGCACCGGGCAGGCCGTGGCCAGAATGCTCGGTCCTCTGGTCCTGACCACCTTGGTCCTTGGCTGGGGTGCTTTCGGCTGGCTCCTGCTCGGTGTTCTCTTTGCCACGGCGGGGATCGCCATGGGGCCGGCCGTCCGCTGGGCCGAGCGCGCCAGGACCCGCCCCGATCGCCCCGCGACGACGGCCGAAGCCAATTCACCACCGTGACGGGGTCCTTCCAGAAGCCCCGGGCCCCAGCCCGGCAGCACCGCGGATTCAGATCGATACGGAGGTGAGGAGGTCAGGTGTTGGCGTCGACGGCGGCCTGGACGAACGCGCGCAAACGAGTGCTGATGTTGCTCTCCAGCCAGACCGGGCCCCACTGAACCGGTGCCGCGTCGTTGAAGGCCACGTAGGCTATATCGGGCCGCGGGTAGAACCTCTGGGCGTGCTCGCCGACGGGGAAAACGCCCTTTCCCGCGGCGACCAGGGCCAAGACCTCGGGGAAGGTGGCGGCTGTCGGTCCGCATGGCACGGGCCTCCCCGCAGGTGTGTGGCTGGGCGTGCGTTCGTGGCGCAGTTCCCGGGGCGTGTCGTCCGGCATCTGGATCACGGGTTGCTCCGCAAGTACTTCGACCGACACCGACGCATGCGCTGCCAACAACGATCCGGCCGGCACGGCCAGGACACGGGCCTCCGACAGCAGAACCGGCCCGGCGACTGCCTGGGAGACGGGGAAGGCCGTGATGAGCACGTCCAGCTCACCGTTGTGCAACCGTGTCATGGCTTCATGGATCTGGTTCTCGTGGATGGTCACCTTGCAGTCGGGGTGGCGGACGGTGAAGAGTTCGAGGGCCTTGAGGAGCAGCTGCCCGGCCGCCGCCCCGAGAAATCCAGCGCGCAGCAGGCCACTGGTCCCGCGCGCGCGGTCAATCGCCCTGCAGACCGCCTCGTCCATGCCATACACCAATGGAGCCAGATCCGTGGCCAGGTCGCGGCCGAGTGGGGTCAAGCTGACCTGGCGGCTGTTGCGCTCGAACAGCGGCGCGCCGATCCGTCGTTCCAGTTTCTTGATGGTCTGGCTGACCCGGCCGGTCGTCAGACCGAGTTGCTCGGCGACCCGCCCGAAGTGCAGCTCCTTGGCCAAAGCCAGGAAGGTCTGCACCTCCGTACGTTCCAACAGCACTGCCACCCCCGCGCTCCTGATCTGAACCGAACCGCCGTGGTCCGGTCGCGGCTTGATCGCCTGCGCATCGGGACGGTTGAGCGGTCGTCACGTTATCCCGACCAGCTGAAACAGGGAAAGCGTGATGATACGAGTGATCGGTCAAGACGCTTGGGCGGAGTACGGCCTGTCGGGGCCCGCCCCAGGAATCGCAGCGCGAGGCCAAGGCGGGACGCAGTCGCCGACGCGCTGTCACGCCGAGCACCATGTCCCGGATCAGGAACGACGAGATCCTGGCCACCCCCTCCTCGACGCCTCCTGCGCCCCTGCGAGGTGATCTCCACGGACGGCCCCAGCCCACAGCGCAAGATCGGGCTCGCTGCCGTCGAGCCAGACCATGGCAACGCAGCCTGCCGACGACCTGACCGCACGTTCGTTCGCCGCCTGGCGAGGTCAGAGAGCTTCGACTTCGCGGGATGCGACCGAAGAGCACTCAGTGGTGCTGAGCTGGTACTTCTGCGCGCACGTCACCACACCTTCACCGGCCGCCGACTGGCCTGCGCCCTCGTCGGCCAGAAGCTCGCGCGCCCATACATGGCCAGATGGCAACGGGATGCTATTCACCCCCTAAGCTCCGGAGGTGCGGCCCAGCCCGACGGCTACCTCGGCTACCTCGGCGGCCTGCGGGAGCTGTCCTCTGGTGGCGCCGACGACGGCGAGAACCTGATCGAAGCCTGCGCCGCGAGGTCGCCGACGAAACTTGGCTGAAGAAGATCCGGTACCGTCCGCACCTGCTCGACGGCTGCCTCGCCGAGACTGGTCTGTTCATCGAGCCGCCATGACCAGACCGATCGCCAATCGTGAGTCAGCTTCAGTGAACGTCTTTCATCCTGAATAGCTGCAGTTCAGGAGGGTGGGGACGGCGGCCACGATGCCGCTGATGCGGTTGGTGGAGCATCGGACCGGCTGAGATGCGCCAGGTCTCCAGATGGGCGAAGGCACGTTCGCCGGGGGCTCGCAGTCTGGCCTGGTCGCTGTGCTGTGGCAAGGCGGTAGCAACTCGCCAGCCGCATGCCCGGTCTGACGAGTTGGCTCACCGGATCAGCCTTGCAGGCCGTAGAAGTGGATTGGTGTGTTCGGATTGAACCCGATGCGCGGGTATACGGGGGCTCCGGCGGCAGTGGCGTGCAGCGTGGCGCGGGTCAGCCCGCTGGCCCGCGCGCCTTCGTACAGTGCCTTGCGTGTGACCGCCTCGCCGTAACCCTTGCGTTGCCACTGCGGGTCCGTGGCGACGAATGCGACGAACAGGCGGCCTTGTGCTTCGACCGTCGCGGCGCACGCCACCGGTTCGTCGCCTCGCATGGCCAGGTAGGCGTACATCTCGTTCTTCCAGAGCGTGGATCCGACCAGACCGTCGCGGCCCTCCTCCAGGGGGAACCCGTACGCGCGCGATTGAAGGTCAGCGTAGTCCCGCAACTGCTCGTCGGTGCGTACACGGGCGAACGTCAGGTCGGGGTGGACCGGCTCGGGGATGGGAAGCAGGTCGCCGGCCATGCCCGTGCCGGGGAATGCGTACTGGAGGCCGGCCTGCTCGGCTGTCGTCTCCAGCGTGGAGCGGGCCTCGTTTTCGAGAAGGTCTTCGAAGAGCCACACGAAGCCTGGGTGCTTCTTTGTCCGCATGATGTCCACGGCCTGACGCAGACGGTGCCTGACGAGCTCCGCTCCCGCATCTGCCTCGGTCAAGGTGATGCAGTTCAAGAACCCGAACCGGCTGTCGGCCCAGCGAACAGCGATGCCCGGAAGGTCGCGCACGTCCGCGTCCGCGTCGCGGTCGAGCACTAGGGTCCGCCAGACCGTGGTGAGCTGCTGCACTGACTCTATGGACTCTGCGGAAACGGTCACGATGCCTCCAGGACTTGGTGTGCGTGGAAAGGCTTCTGAGCAGGTGGCGGATGCCTTTGATGCTTCTGCGGTAGTGGGGACTCTACTCTCGGCATGCGGTTCTGATGTCATCAGATGATGTTCTCGGCCTCTTCGATCTGGTCGTGGGCATTCGTCGTGCCGGGGCGGGGGACACCGTAGGAGCGGCGTCCGAAGCGCCACCACAGGCCGGCCATGGCGAGGGCCACCAGCAAGGCGACGGAGGTGTAGTTGAAGCTCGTGGCGGTGACCGGGCTGGACTGCGGCATCAGGAATAGCGCTGTTGCACCGGCTGCCCAGAGCACTGCCACCCAGCCGATCGGCCGGCTCCAGCGGCCCAGGTTCCAGGGCCCGGGGGTGAACCGGTCTCGGTGGCGCAGCCGAAGCAGCACCGGGATGGCGTAAGCCGGGGTGAAACCCACGACGGAAATCGCGGTCACCGCCGAGAACGCCGTGGCGGAATACAGGGACGGCAGGGCAAGCACGAAGGCGACAACAACTGCGAGCCAGACAGCGTTGGCCGGGATTGCCGTACGGCGGCTGACCTTCTGCCAGAGTGCCGAGCCGGGCAGGGCGCCGTCCCGGGCGAAGGCGTAGATCATGCGGCTGGCGGAGGCGGTGACGGTATAGCCGCACAGGAACTGCGCGACAATGATCACCAGCAGTAACGCCTTCGCCGGCGCCACACCCAGAGCGTCCAGGAAGATCTGCGCCACCGGCACCCCGGTCTGGCTGCCCAGTGTTCCGGCGTAGTCCTGGATGGCGAACAGCAAGGCGACCAGCAGGATGCCGCCGGCGATCCAGGACACCACCACTGAGCGGATGATCCCGCGTGCCGCGGCCACGGAAGCACCACTGGTCTCCTCGCTCAGGTGGGCTGAGGTGTCGTAGCCGGCCAGAGCGAAGCACGGCAGCAGCATGCCCAGCAGGATCACATACACGGGGCTCGACCAGCCGGTGTTGTTGGTGAACTCGGAGAACACGAAGCCGGCCGGCCGGTGATGAGAGGGGACGAGAGTCAGGGCACCGATGATGACGACGGCCCCGGCCAGGTGCCACCACGCGCTCAGGGAGGTCAGGAAGTTCATCAGCCGGGTGCCGAAGAGATTCAGGACCGCGTGCAGTACGAGGATGACCGCGTACATGACCAGCAGGGACCCCGGCGTCGGCACGTAGCCGAACTGCAGGTTCGCCCAGGCGGCGGTGAAGGTCGCGATGCCGTAGTCCTGGGCCGCGATCCCGCCGAGCAGCCCCAGAAGGTTCAGCCAGCCCGTGTACCAGCTCCACCGCTCACCGCCGAGCTGGCGGGCCATGTAGTACAGGCCGCCGCTGGTGGGATAGCGGGAGGTGACCTCGGCCAGCGCCGCGGCCAGGCACAGCACCAGCGGCCCCACGGCGAGCCACCCCCACACCACCACCGCGGGTCCACCGCTGTTCAGGCCGTAGCCGAAAAGCAGCAGTGTCCCGGACATGATGGAGATGACCGACAGGGAAGCGGCGAAGTTACCGAAGGCGCCCATCCGCCGGTGCAGCTGCTGGGTATAGCCGAGCTCCTTGAGTATGCGCTCGTCGTCGTCCAGCAACTCAGACCGCTGCCATCGTGCATGTGCTGATCTACGCATCGAGAATCTCCGCACAGAGAAGAGCCGAAGAGGAAGGGGGGAGGCTGGGCCGTCAGCGGGACCCGGCGGCGCGCGCCTGCGGAGGCGACAGATACTCACGGCCGTCTTCCCGCCTTGGGTGGCGGCTTAAGCCGCCGCAGGCAGGCGCTGCGGGTCGCCTCGAACTCCTCCCACCACCGGTCCGGGTCGTGCGTGATGTACTGCCACGGGGCCGGGGTGGCGAAGTCGCCGATGGCTTGGAATACGGCAGCCGCTTCCTTGGTGAAACCGCCCGCTGCCAGCGCATGGGCCGGATAGTTCAGGTCGGTTGCGGAACCGGCCGCCGGGTCGCAGTGGCCGAACCAGTCCTCGAATGCCTTGGCGATGGCCGCAGTGATGGATTCTCTGACCCACCACAGGCTCAGCATGACGTCACCACTGCTCTGCCGAGCCCGGTACTCCTCCACATGGGCGTAGAGGGGCAGGAGAAGCAATGGCGAGCCGAGCGGCGCCTTGGAGGCCGAGGCCGACCAGCGGGCGAAATCCATCGCAACGGCCTGTCGGCTGAGATACGCCGATCCCGGGCCGACCTGGAGTACCCGGTGCATGCGGTGCCATGCCTCGCGGTTGACCCCATCCCGCCGGTGCGCCGATTCCAGCAGTCCCCAGGGCCCGTGGGGCAGCAGGAAATCCGGCGGCGGCGGGGCCACACGATGCTCCGGAAAGCGTCCGGTCGTGTCCGTTTCGGCCAGGGCCAGCAAGTAGATGGGGATCACCGTGTCGCCGGTGGCCAGCTCATCCGCCCCGCGGCATGCCTGCCGGGCTCTGGCCGCCAGCTCATCCAGTTGCCAAACCCGCCGCGGGTCTTTCGCCGACTTGCTGCTGCGATGGGCGTGGAGTGCCCGCTCGATGGTCACCCTGGCGTGCATCACCCGAGCAGCAACGCTCTGCGGCTCTTCCTGCAACCATAACTCGACCACGTTGCGCCAGGCGGCCGCTACGCCCAGCACCTGCGTGCGAGCGGTCCACTCCCGCCAGGTCTCCGTCTGGGCCAGCACGTGTCGCATCTGCATCCAGTGCCCGGCCTTGACGTCCTGCGTCGCCGCGTAGAGAGCGGTGTCACGGCCGGCGGGGTGGTAGCTCACCATCAGCGGGCACCATCCGCTGGTAGCAAAGCTGGTTGGACGGCAGAGGCCGGTCGCGGCATGGCACGATCAGTCGGCCGCCGGAGCGTGCTGGGAGGAGAGACGAATCGGCCGCCGGGATTGGCTCTGTCGTCGTCCGCGGGACGGTGCCACACCGGCCTGTTGCAGGCTCCAGGTGCCCGAGATTGCGGCGTCGCGCACCGCGGCCGGCGGAGGGCCGCTGTGGACGAGGTAGACAAGCACAAAGCTACGGCGCTCTGGGACTGAGACAGACCGCCTGAGAAGGGCATCAACGCTCCAATGCGAGGCAAGGGCAGGGCGTTAAGGGGGACAAGAGGGACGGGTGCCGCCTGACAGCTGCTGACGTCGTGGGGCACCGTAGCAGTGCAGCATATGTACTACGAAGCGAATCACCGTAATATTCAAGGTAGTTGGAGGATATCGTTCTGCGGTACCTGTCATTCGGTTGCCGCTCCAGGCTGTGCTGTCGCACGGCGCGGTCTGAGGTAGCGTCTATGGTCAGCGCGAACATCTCGGGGAACCAGGCCTCAGCACCGGCTTCTGCGGCTCGAGCCAGCCGGCAAAGCCGGGGCCTGCTTTGAGGCCCGGAGTATCCGCACGCCTGGTCGCCCGGCTGCCGAGGCTGCGGCGGGGAGCCGACGGGCAGTAGCTCCCACCGCCGGCCGAGGGTGCCGGGCGTGTCCCTGCCCGGGTCCGGTAGCGCTCCGTCGGTAACGGGGCACGACCTATCCCGTCCACTGCCTCCCGCCGGTCAAGGCTCAGCTGCCAGACAGCATTTGGGACAGCTTCTGCACCCTGCGGCTGTAGGGAACCTAGTGGCCACCGGCACTTTCTGCACCTTCTTGATGAGCGAGGCCGTGGCGAGCGCCTTGGTCTGGCGACAGATCCGCGCACGGTCTTGCCGGGCACACGGCCGGTCATGGAGATTGCCGGCACTCTCGCACGTGACGATTGCCTGGGCCGCCACCTGCCGTGCGCGGATCGTAGCGGAGCTGGAGGGCGAACCGACGCTTACGTGACCAAGCACCACTGGCTGCCGGGGGAGCGGGGCGCCTAGGGGCCGGCGCGGTGGTCCGCCGAGAATACCCGCCCGCCCCGTCAACAAGTCGTTGCGGCCGCTGTCCGGATTGCCTCGGTGGGTCGTTCGCTGGCTTGTCCGGAGATCAGTGTGGATTGTTCAGCCGGAAGAGGAGCCGTGCCGTGTGCGGGAGTGGTGACACCATGCGGTGTCATGGCAGACGACAGCGGTAGTGTGTTTCAGGCAGGCCGGACAGGGCTTATCGTCCGGATCCCGGAGGCAGAGTCGGCCGTCCGCGGGTGGCGTGAACGGTTGGATCCCTCAGCCCGGGCCGGGATTCCAGCGCATGTCACGGTGCTGTTTCCGTTTCTCGACGAGAGCCGAATAGATTCGGTCATCTACTCCGCTCTCGCGGACGTGCTGGGACGTCACCAGGTCTTTGACCTGTGGTTCGGGAGATGTGGGCGGTTCCCGGAAGTGTCGTATCTCGTTCCCGAGCCCGATACGCAGTTGCGGCAGCTCACTGAGGCGATCGCTGATCGATGGCCCGAGGCCCCGCCGTATGGGGGCCGGTTCGCTGAGATCGTGCCGCACCTGACCATCGCTCAAGGCCAGGAAGATGCCGTCCTGAAAGAGATCGAGGCCGGCCTTGCAGGCAGGCTTCCCTTCACGTCTCACGTCTCGTCGGTTGAACTCATGGCGTACGACGGCATGAAGTGGCACGAACGAGCGTCGTTCGCCCTCGGAGGACGAAGCAGGTCATGAGGCCTGGCTGGTCCGCTGCCACGTCAGCTGCGGCCCGGCGTGGGGACTCCGGTCAGCTGGCTTCAGCGCGCTCGGTCCGTGTTCTGGTCGAGGCGAGGCGGTAGGAGCCGGTGCCGGTCTCGATGGTGGTGCCGTTGTAGGTGAGGCGGTCGAGGGTGGCCGTGTAGTGGTCGGGGGTCGGTGGAGGTTTTGGTTCAGCCGCTGGACGACTTGTTGGAGGTGGTGGCGAAGTTGTTGTTCTTCTTTCGTCCGGTCAGGATGTCGGCGTCATCGTGCTGGCGGCTGTCGGCGTTACCGCCGTGGGTCTGTGTGGTGCGTGGCAGGTTCGCCCGCCGCTACCTGCTCGTCGAAGCCCGCCGCTACTTCGGCGAGGCTCTGGGAGGACGGTGCCACTCGTCCGGCCCGGACGGCTGGATTGTCGGCATCGCACTGCGGTGCCACGCCCGGTCACTCGCCCGGCCCCGGCCCCGGCCCTGGCCGCCGGTTGCCGTCACCGGACTTGGTCACCGACACGGCCGGCTGGCACCACCCCCGCCCCCGGTGGGTGGGCGCTCCCGACGGCCTGGTGCCCGCGGCGGTCGGGTCGCTGACCGAGTTGCGCGACGGGTGGAGGGCGTCGGCGGTCCGGTTTCGGTGTCGACGTCGTCTCCCGGCTCGCAGTGCGGGCACGGGCGGCGGCCGCGGCCCCCTGACACACCGCCACCCCTTCACTCCCGGTCCTGGGAGGCTAAGGGAGTGAGGGCGGAGACCGTACGACCGCCCTGGCAGCCTGGGTGCGCTCACCGGACGCCCCTCGCCCGCCTTGCCCCGCTCCAGCAGCAGACCGGGCAACGGTCCCAGGCCGTCCTGGCACACGAACAACGGCACCACGCCGCGCCCGTAACCGCCCTGGGGCCACGATCAGCGCGCACACGCGCCGCACCAGCCCGGGGCGAGGCCAAAGACCGCACCGCACCCCCTCCCGGGGCCTCGCAGTCCGTCCTGGACGGCCTTTGGGGGGAGCGGGGCCCCGTCTGTCAGGCAGCGTCCACGGAGATTTTCCCGGCGCCGATCCGCCGTATGCGCTCAGTGCCCCAGTCGCCGAGGGTGGCGAGGGCGGTGTTGAGTGAGACACCGTGCTCGGTGAGGGAGTACTCGACCTTGGGCGGCACCTGGGGATACACCTCGCGGTGGATCAGCCCGTCCTGCTCCATTTCCCGCAGGTGCTGGGTCAGCATTTTCTCCGTCACGCCCGGCAGTCCGCGCCGCAGTTCGGCGAACCGCCGCGGACCGTGGGCGTGCAGTTCCCAGAGGATCAGTGGCTTCCACTTGCCGGCGACCACGTCCATGGCCGCGTCGATGCCGCAGAAGTAGGGACCACGCCGTGCTGGTGTAGCCATTCCGTTCCCCGTCCCGGGCCGTAGCCCTGCTTACCCGAAAGTGCGTATCCCACTAAATGGTCGGCACTGGTCAACTCTAGCGGCGGCACGCAGGATCGAAGCGAACGCCGATCACGGAGGAAAGACCCCTATGAGCACCGACAGCAACCCGCAGGTGAGCGTCCTTGGCCTGGGCGCGATGGGCACCGCTCTCGCGGCCGCCCTGGTAAAGGCCGGCTACACGACGACGGTCTGGAACCGTTCGCCGGAGAAAGCCACGGCACTTGTCTCCCAGGGCGCTGTGGCCGCCGCCACGGCCGGTGACGCGGTCCGGGCCGGCGGCCCGGTGATCGCCTGCCTGCTGGGCCACGCCTCGGTCCACGAGGTGCTCGACCCGCTCGCCGCCGACCTGGCGGGCCGCACCCTGATCAACGTCACCACGACGACCCCCGAGCAGTCCCGGGAGCTGGCTTCCTGGGCCGCCGGGGCCGGTATCGCCTACCTGGACGGCGGCATCATGGCCGTCCCGCCCATGATCGGCCGGCCGGGGTCGTCGGTCCTCTACAGCGGCTCGGCCGACGTCTTCCACGAGCACAAGGCGCTGCTCGAGGTGTGGGGCACCAGTACCTGGTTCGGCGAGGACGCCGGACTGGCGTCTTTGTACGACCTCGCTCTGCTCGCTTCCATGTACGTCATGTTCGCCGGGTTCATGCACGGCGCCGCGATGGTCGCCCCGGCCGGTGTGAGCGCGGGCGAGTTCGCCGCCCTGGCCGCGCCCTGGCTGACCGCCATGACCGGCGGCTTCGACGGGTACGCGAAGGTCATCGACGCAGGCGACTACACCGCCGGGGGCCAGCAGAGCCTCGAATTCTCCGACCTGAGCTACCTGCGGGCCGCCAGCGCCGAGCAGGGCATCAGCACCGAGGTCATCGACATGGTCGACGGCCTCATCCAGCGCCAGATCGATGCGGGCCACGGAAAGGAGGGCTTCGCCCGCATCTTCGAGAGCATCAAACGACCTGCCTGAACACCTCCGCCTGTACGCCGGCGCAGCCCCCGCCCGCCTCGCCTCCTGTGCGCTTCGCTTCCCGTGGGCGGCACCGGTACGGACAGCAGCCCCCGGTTCCCCGAGAACCGAGAGAACAACAGACAGGAAACCGCGGTCAGACCACGACCGCACTACCGAGAAGCGGCGCCGCCCGCGGATGCTGCTCTGCCAACGGGTTTTCCGTCGCCGCGGGGAGCGGAGCCGCCGTCCTTCCCGCGTGACCGGGTCTCTCCGGCGTGACCGCTTCCTTCCCGCCACCTGCGGCGGCACCCCGGCCGGCGGTCTGCTGCGCCATGGGCGGGGCTCATGCCGGCGGTGGTCTGTCTGTCCGTTGCCGTCCAGGACGCGGGCGTCGTCGCGCTGGCGCCCTGCGCGGCGGGGGCCTGGGCGTTCGCTTCCCGGCCTTGTCCGGGACGCCGCACCTCGGCGCTTTTCCGCCCGGAACACGGGCAAGTGCAAGCGCCTCGGCCCGCAGGCCGCCGCTCTGGTGATGGCCGCCCAGGCTGCGCCCTGTATAGCGCAGCGTAGCCCTTGACAACGCAAACCCCAGGCGGGTTACGGGTGCCGTGTGCCTCAACCGCCAGTCGGCGGCGAAAGTCTCCAGAGGCTTGAGGTACGTGAGGTACTTGAGGTGCTGTGTGCCGGCCCTTGTGTACGGATAGCTGCGTGCCGTGGTTACCTCGGGCTGCCTGTTCACCTGCGTTCCGGTTCCCTTGTGAGCAGTCCTCCCGGTACGACGCGCACGGGCCACCCTGCCTCCTGCCCACCCGTGACCGGAGCCTGTCCGCCGCTGTGGCAGTAGGCGTCACGCATCTGCCCGTATCCGGGGACCTGCACGCTTGCCAGCAGCCGGCCCCACGCGGCGGCATGGGTCTCTACGGTCTGGGCGGCTGCTCGCCACTGCTGTTTGCTGCGGGCAGCGGCAAGCCGTTCGGCATGGCGCCAGGCGTTTTGCCGCCAGAGCACCAGCAGTTCACGTGCGCCCAGCCGCGCTACCGGGTTCCACCGCCCGTCGGCTACGGCGAGCAGCGGGTCGTAGCGAGCCGCGATATTCGCCACCGCCGGCCCGTACGCACGGTCCAGAACCCGCTGCGCCCGGTCGAAGTCCCCCTTGCGGGACCGGCCGTCCCTGCCGGACAGCCCCAGCGCCGCCAGAACGTAGGGCATGTCGTGCTGGATGTGGGCGTTCGCACCCAGCAGCGCATCCTGACCGGCGTTCGTATTCCCCTCGCGAGCCGCGCTGAAGGCAATGCGCCAGGCCTCCGGCACGGCCCGCCCGTCCCGGTCGGCCTCGAAGGCGCGCAGGTAGGCGTCGACGAACGCAGCGTTGAGGTCCCCGCCCGCCCAGGACGGCTCGGCAAACACAGGGGGCTTCTCCCGCACCGTGCGCGCCAGCGCCTGCTGCACCCGCACGTACAGGGCCGCGAACGGCGCCCGGTGATCACACCTCAGCTGCTCCCGCACCACCGTCAGCGCTCGTTCCCGCACCGCCACGCATTGCGTAACCACCCCGTGGCAAGTGGCCGGAGGCCGCTCGCCTACTGCTGCTGCGCCGGCAGGCTGCCCGGCCCCGGCCCACAGCGCGGCCGCCGCTACACCTGCTGCTCCCGCCCGCATCAGGCTGTTCACACGCATGCCGGACCCCTTCTGCACCCGGAGCAAAGCCCCTGCCGGCTGCTCCAGGGCCTGCCCAACGAGACCGGGGCCTGCCCGGCAACGCCCGCGCAGGCCACTGCAGCGCCTTAGGCCCACGCCCGCCCGCCGTCCCGAGGGTCGGCTTGGTGCAGCACTCGGCCGCGCGCCGTAGACGAGCAGAAGATCACCTGCCTGTCTCAGGGCCGTGTCCGGAAGGCCTGTGCGCACGTGCTGCAGACGGGCGCAGCCTACGGGTGGCGGCGCGCCCGAAGCTGCCGAGGACTGCCACCTCCCGCCTGCCCGCGCCGCGAAGAGCACTGCAGAGCCGCTGCCACAGGCCGCGCACCCTACTCTGCCGCCCCCGGTTCCTTGTGAGTTGCCGGCCGGGGAAGGAGGAGGGGGGAGGACTGCAGACCGACGGCCCGGCCCTGCTCCCCACGGCCTCGTCGGTCTCATCAGCGTCGGGACGCCGGCTTCCAGCACCGGTACCGGCGGGCGCCTCCGTGGCCCCGCCCCGGCCGCGGTCCCGGCCCCGGCGCTGGCCTTGGCGCCGCCGAGGAACGCCCGTCCTTGCCGCCCGCCAGGACCGGATGGTCCCGCTCTCACTACACCGCACTGCCTCTCCCGAATGGCTTACCCGCCGCCGTCGATGCGCAGCCGCACCTGCTCCTCCAGCCGCTCCAGACTGCCCTCGAGCGCCGCGTGCACGGTGTCGGCACCGGGGTCGTGGCGCTCGTCGAAGAAGGACAGATGCAACGTCACCTCACTGGCCCCGCTGCCGGCCCCGGCCACCTGCAGCCACCCGGCGTACACGCCGTCCTCGCGCGTGCCCCATTCCAGACGCATCTGTTCCCGGTCGGTGCGCAGCAGCGCGGGCTCGTCCCGGCCGGTAGCGTCCTCGTGGATGGTGACGGCCGGCAGCTCCTGGGCCCGCACATGCAGCTGCGCCGGCATCCAGCTCTCCAGCCGGCCGACATCACCCGCCTGGTCGAAGACGTGCTCCGGCAGCGCCGGCATCGTACGGGAACGCTCGTATTCACTCATGCACCCAGCCCATCCTCACTCGAAGCCCTGCCTGGTGCTCCTGCCCGGTGACGACACCGGCCGGTACACAACCACCCGTTCGCCGCAACCCGCCGCCCACCCGGGCCCTGCTCCCTTCAGACCACCTCCGTGCATGCCCTCCGAAGTGGGCGCCGCTGCAGTGCTACTCGCGGAGGCCGGAGAACGCGAGGGCCGAAGCGGTCCCCGACGCCAATGTGAGGGCGGGAGCACGACTGTGCTCCTGCACTGGCCGCGGGAGGCTTCGGCCGAGCGCCGGACCCGCGTGCGGGACCCGTACCCGGTCAGACCGAGCGAGGGGCCCTTCACCCGCAGCCCCTACCCAACACCCGTCACACCACCCCGTCATGCTCTCCAGCCCGGCCGGAGACCTCGGGCCGCCCCGAGCCGCGCATGGACTGAGCAGCCGCGCCCGCCCGCCGCCCAATGGCCCGCGGGGCTGGCAGCCCCCGTCACCGTCCTCGCATCCGGCACTGCCCGGAGCAGCATCTCCCGCCCCCGGCCTCCTGCTCGGCGACAACCGCAGCCGTGGCCTTCCGCTGAGAAACATGGCGGGCATGTCCGGGCGAGCTGGCGTTCCGCACCGTCGCCCTCCCTCCACGACGGTTACATCACTGCCCTCCCATCCCCATTGATCTGAAGGCACCGCTGCGCCCTGGAGTCTTCGAATCGAAGGAGAAACCAGCATCAGGCTGACGATGATCGTGGCCCGCAACCCAATATCGACGGCCGGTCCGATGACGAAGAGCAGGCGTTGAGGGAGCAGTCGGGGGGGCCGACGCCCGGCCAGGCGGGGAGACCGGGAGCGGGCGGCGGCGGCCGGCCTGCAGGGCGTCGCCGGCCAGCATCCGGGCGAAGCCAGCCCCCCGGTACTCCTCCCAGGCCCCTGGCCCCTGCTCCACGCTGGCTGGGGGCATCGCGGACTACTCGACCTGAGGGCGGGCGCGATACCGAGTACCTCAGCACGTTGCTCGGGGCCGGGGCCGGGGCCGAGCACGGCGGGGCGGAGGATCCGGGATCAGCCGTCGAGATGACGGGTGTCGCCGAGCTGGTCGAGCCGGCGGTTGTGGAAGAAGTCGTCCTCGCTCAGGTGGGTGATGCTGCCCGAGGGCGCCCGGAGATTGATGTAGCCGAGCGACTCGATCGGCATCCTGATCCAGGCCGCCACGACGAAGGTCAGGGCGAAACCGTGGGTCACGATGATCTGGTGTGCGCAGGGGCGTTGCAGGATCTCGTTCATGGCCGCGTAGACGCGCTCGGCGAACTCCGCCTTCGTCTCGGCGCCCGAAACTCCCTCGTCGTGCCCCATCCGGTCCCCGGTGGCGGGCGGCGCGACGAATCGCTTGTCCAGCCACTCCTGGGGCTTCCCCTCCGCCTCTCCGTAGGACTTCTCCCGGAGCCTGCGGTCCAGGACCGGTTCGACGCCGAAGACCCCGGCGATCTCCTCGGCCGTGCGCCGGGTCCGCAGCAGGTCCGAGGAGATCAGCTCGACCTCGGCGTCCTCGGGGATCTCGGTCCGCAGCGCCCGGGCGATCAGGGCCGCCTCGCGCAGACCTGCGGGCGTGAGGTGCGAATCGTGCCACCCCCCGACCAGTCCCTCGACGTGATGGCTCGCCTCCGGGTGAGTGACGACGTGGATACTGCGCACGAGCGGTGCCCTTCTTGTGACGGAGTTCTAGGTCTTTGGTGGTAGGGCTTCTCTGGTCTGGTGTTTTGTGTTTGTGGTGGGGATTTGAGGGCGGGTTGAGTGGGTGTTGATGGCTGTGGCCGGGTGTTGTGCGGGTTGTTCGGTTCGGTTGTTCGATGGGGTGGCCTGGGGTTTTGTCGTTGTGTGGGATTGATCTTGGGTTTGTGGTGGGTGTGATGGCACGCGTGTAGGTGGACTGCGTGTTGGATGCAGGGCCGGTGCTCGTTGTTGCTGGTCAGGGGCGTGTGTGGGTGAGGTAGGCGGTCAAGGGATCGCCGGTGACGGGCGTCAGGTTGGCCAGTTGGAGTCGATGGGCGATCACGCCGAGGACGTCGCGGGGGGAGCGCGTTCGGCTCTGGTGGGGGAGTGTTGCCAGGATGCGGGCGAGGGTGACGGTTTCTGGATAGATGACGAGGTCACGGGCCAGGAGCGTGGCTGAAGCGTTTCCCGTGTGGTCCAGGTGCGCATTGGCCAGGGCGAGGTGGTGCAGGCGGCGGTGCCACCGGTCGGTGAGGTGTTGTTGCTGGTCGTACCAGCGGGTGGTGATCGCGTGTGCTGCCATCCAGGCGCTCGCACCACGGGGATGCCGTGTCAGGCGCTGGTGGGCGTGGCGGGCTGCGGCGAGTTCGGGGACATTGCCGGTGTGCAGCGGGGACGCCAGGCGTGGGTCGGGGGCTGCTTGGTGGTGGCGGACGCAGACGAGGCGGTGCCAGGGCCGGTGGACCCATGCGGATCCTGCCGCGCCCCGGCTGTGTTGCCGTGTGCACAGAGTGCAGGCGGCCACGGCCCGGTGCGGGACATCGAGGGGTTTCCAGTGCGCGGCGGCCGTGGATCCTGGGGCGTGGTGGGTCAGGCGGTGCAGCGCAAGCGCGAGGTCGGCCGGCTGGACGCGGGCGACGGCAGCCACTCGGCGCGCTGCAATGGAGGAGAGGGCCAGTTCTGCCGTGGGCGTGGTGCCGTGGGCGTGGACGGTGATGCCGGTGCTGTCGAGGAGTTGGGGCAGTGCCAGCCGGTAGGCATGCGCGAGGTGTTCCAGGTAGGAGGCGGTCGCTTCGTAGGGCAGGGGCCGTATCCGCAATACGCCGGCTGCCGGGGGCGGGGTCCGCGCCCATGCCCCGACGACGGGCGCGTGGCTCCGCTCGGTGTCGGGTGCGGCGGCCGCAGGGGCCGCGAGAGGGGTCTGGCTCACCGGGGGCTGGGCTTGGCCCGGGTGCGGGGGCGGTAATGCTGTTCGGCGAGGTGGTCCAGGCGGACGGCGTCGAGGGTGGTTTTGGTGATGCGTTCGGTGCCGTCGGCCAGCGCGGCCAGGGCTGCTTGTTTGACCAGACGGGCCAGGGATCCGATGCGGCCGGCGGTGCGGGCGTGCAGGTACGGTGCCAGCCGTACCAGGCTCCCGGGGCGGTGGTGGCGCAGGTCGAGGGCGTTCTCCAGTGCCCGTACCAGGTCTTTGAACGGCTCGTGTGTGCCGTCGCGGGCGGGGAAGGGGTCGCAGTCGACGAGGCTGGCGCGGGCGGCGAGCTGCTCCCCGCGCACTCCCGTGAACAGGGGGGTGGCCGTCACGTCGATTCCGGCGTACACGAACGTCGCGCCGATCCGCTCGGTGAGGTCTTTGAGCAGGTCGGCGCTCTGGGCGCCGGTGGTGGTGCGGGGATTGAGCCGGTGGATCTCGTCGATCATCACCAGCGTCACGCCCTCGTCGATCATCACCAGCGTCACGCCGGCCGCCTGGTAGGTGTGGCAGACGCTGTTGACGATCTGGGCCTGCGACATACGCCCGGCCACGGGGATACCGAGGTAGCGGGCGAATTCCAGGGCGAGGGTCTTGGCGCTGGCGGCGGGCGGCACCAGCACATAGGCGACAGGGACCTGCCCGGCCGCCGCCTGGCCCTGGCGGCGGGTGTGGGCGAGGTGGCAGGCGCGCCCGACCTGGAGCAGCGCGGTGGTCTTCCCGGCCCCGGCGGGGCCGGTGACGATCAGGGACGGGCGCGCGGTGACCTGCTGGTGATGGCCCAGGACCATCAGGGTGCGCACCTGCTTGGCCGGCATGTCGATCGCCGGGGTGCGTACGGTGATGAACCGCGAGTGGTAGGCAAGGCGTTCGGCAAGGCTGCGCGGGGGTGCCCCGGGCGCGGGAGGCGCGGTCACGGGCGCGGTGGCGAAGCGGACGAACCCCTCCCACACGGTCACCGACCCGGGCTGCGCCTGCCCGTCCTCGCCTGCGATGTCCTCGGTGTTCACCGAAGAGCTGGCCGCTCGGTGCGCGGGTGAAGCGGCGCCGTCCATCGAGGACTCTCCCGTGCCCGCAGGGCTGCTCACCACTGTTCGGCCTCCGCTTCGGCATCCCACAGCTCGTATCCGCCGGCACCGGCTCCAGCCGGCGAAGCGCCTGCACCCGCTTCCTCCGGTCCGTCCATGACGGTGGCCGTCGTGTGGGCGGCGGCGAGGTCGTCCAGGCTCTCGTCCCACCCCTTGCCCGGTACCGGCCCGCTCTGCGCCGTCCTTTCGTCTTCTGCCGGGCCTGCCATTCCGCCCCGTGCCGTGTGTGGCGCGGTTTCGGGCTCTTTGGGCTGGCCGTCATCCGGGACGGCCGACTGGCGTGGTGCCGGCGGACCGGCGGCGAGGCCCTCGAGCACGGCCGTGTGGCCGGGCGCGGTGAGGGGGCTCTTGCGGCCCCGTCGCTTCGGCGGCTTCCCGGCGGCGGCGCGGGTGCGGCGCAGGAGCTGGTCGAGGGCGTCGGCGAGGTCGGCCTCGTGCTGTTCACGGTCGCCCCGCTGCGCGGACGGCTTCCCCCGGGGCCCTGCAGACGCTCGCGCCCCCACCACACCACCCGCGCCAGGACGGCAGGCACCCTCGCTGCACAGACTCCGGGGCGGGCAGTCAGCGGACGAGGCCCTCCAGATTGATCTCGAGGGCGAACGAAGCAGAGGTCTTGAAGCGTCCGCGGTGGATACCGGTCGCGACATAGGCCCGGGTGGTCTCGTCCGGCTCGTAGGAGTGGATGGCAGGCAGGCCGCCTTCATCTTCGATTTCGATGCGCCAGAAGTGGGGGGAACCGGCGCGGGCGTACTTGAAGGGCTTGGTTTCCCGGTCGCGGGAGCAGGACTCGTCGGAGACGACTTCGACGACGAGCATCACTTCCCCCGGCAGGAACCGGGTGCGCTCCGGCGCATACGGCACGGCCGCGACCATCACATCCGGCTCGAGGTGGTTCTTGCCGTCCAGACGCACAGTCATCCGAGCCTCAGCAGTGCAGTCTCCAAGTACCTGCTCCTCCAGGACAGCGGTCAGACGGCGGATCACACGGTCGTGCCAGCTGCGCTGCGGGGACGTCATCAGAACAAGAGAGCCATCAATGAGGTCGGTGTGCCGGGGAAGCTCAGGGACATGATCAAGATCGTCTGCCTCCCACCCACTGTCCCTCAACGGGTAGAACCAGTCCGGCAGTACAGCAGGCACAGATCCCTCCATCCGCGACAGCCAAGTCTACGAAAACGCTCGCCCGGCTGCGCAACACAAGATCAGCTCATCGTCAGCGAGTGATGAAGTACCCGAGGATGAACGCGCGCCATGAGGAAATGGTGGCTTCCGGGCCGCTGGCGACCACCAGAGCCCCCGACAGCGCATGGCAGGACACGACCCCACGCCCGCGGCCTGGGCTGGACGCGGGGTGCGCCGAGGGCGGGGCGCTTGACCCACCAGGGAGGAGGGAAGGAGGGGCGGGTGCGGAGCAGTCCCATCCGCGCTGTCCGAGGGGCAGCTGGGCCAAGCCGCACCGGACCAGTTCCTGGGCGCCATCGACGAGTACCTGGCGCCGTTCGGGGGAGCAGCGGAGGCTGAAGAGCTGGAGCCGGTCGACCCTCGCGCGCTGCTCCTCAACCTCAAGGTCGTCCCCGAGCTCCACCCGAAGAATGATCCGCTCACCAAGCTGCAGGATTACCGAGGACGCATGCCCCGGCCTCCGTGAAGATCCGTGGGTGAAGAACGACCGCCTCGACCACGCGGGGCTGCCCTCCGGGCCTTCTCCGCGATCATCGCCTCGCTCGGCGCCAAGGCCCACTGGCGGCGCCGCCGGTACGGCCGCGGGGACTGACCATCCGCTGCCCAGCGCAACCTCTCCCAACCGCATGATCGGCCGGCTCTGCCACTGCCTGCAGCATCGCGAGCTGTTGGACGAACAGTCCATCCCCCCAGTCCGGCTGTTGCAGCCTGATGGCCGGGACGGCTGGGAGGGCAGGATACTCAAGCGTCGGCGGCTCCCATTGTCTGCGGGACCGTTCAGGTGCCGTGGACGGCCCGCGCAAGGATCTGCTCGACCACCTCGGTCTTGGCGTCGGCGTAGTTCTGCAGGTACTCCCAGGTCTGCTGAGCCAGGAACCGCTTGGTCTCGGCGTACAGCGTACGGTCGGCAGCGTCCCTGCGCAGCCGGTCCCGGAACAGCAGCATCCGGTCCACCTCCGGACAGCCATCCGACAGCACGTGCAGATTGGCTGCGTCGGCGCCGAGACCGAGGTCGTACTTGCGCAGCACGCGGTGCTCGTACCAGCCGGGCTCACGGATGACGAGTTCGAAGCCGAGGCCTTCCAGAATCGGCAGGTAGGCCGCTTCGTCGGCCGAGTCCGGGACGATCAGCAACATGTCGACGACGGGCTTGGCGAGCAGGCCCGGCACGGACGTGGAGCCGACGTGCTCGATCCGGCGCCCGGGGACACGGAGCCTTGCACGGATTGCAGCAGCTTCCCGCTCGAAGGCCTCGGGCCAGCGCGGGTCGTAGTCGGCGAGGGTGACCTGGCCGTTCAGCTTGGGTGCCGGCCCCGGATTCGCTGCCGTGATCTCCTCAGTGGTCATCGACTCGCGCGGAATCTCCTGCTGCCGGCGGCCCGGTTCAGACATGACGGACTCCTGTCCTCGACTCACACGCAGACCAGTGAACCAGCCATAGCAGCTCCGGCTGGAGTACCCTCGTACACGGCCGGAAAGAGGCACCCAAGGCGGGGCGTCCGATACACAGCCTTGAACAGGGCTTCGTCCGCCAGCAGACGGAGCGCTCGTCGGCCGCACTCCGGCGCGTGGACCTGGTGTATTCGTACACAACCCTGAGCGCCACGGCCGCTACCTTGGCCAGCCAGCCGACACACCGGCCTCAGAGGGCCGCGCTCGCCTCCGCCGACGGACACCTCGGCCGCCTGATCACCACCCTGACTGCCAGGAACCGATGGCTGGTCATCATGTGTGCCGACCACAGCGACGCTGACGGCCACCACGGCCGGGGCATCGCCCGTCCCGCGGTGATGATAACGCTGGCGGGGTGTGGGTTGAGGTGTGGGGGGAAGTGTGAGCTGGGGTGTTGCGGACTGAGTGAGAACGGTCTGTGGTGTCTTGGGGCGGGTTGGTAGGGAATCCTGCCTGGGGGTGTGTCAGCTTTGTTGAGAGCGCCGGGTTTTATCGCAGATGGTTTCTGCGTCTAATGGCACTGTCCGTATTCACGCTGGTCAGGGGTGTTCTGCCTGGTCAGCGAGGTGGGCGGGACAGGCTGGTGGTGGGGCGGTGGTGGGTTTCGGCGAGGTGGTCGAGTCGCACCGCAGGGCGCTGTGGGCGCAGCGCAGGGCGTCGGGCCACGACGGCCTCGCCGGGTACGGGACGGCCATCTCCGCCAGCAGCAAAGCTGCGTCCACGGCCTGCGTCCCGCCCGGGCACAGCACCGCCGCGAGGATCGCCCGGGTGGCGACACCGACGGCGATGGTGAGTTCGGGCCGCCCCAGGCTGCCGTCCTCGAAGAGTGCGAGAAGGTCCAGGCGGGTGGTGTCGATCTGGACCTGTTCCCCAGGCCGCAGTGCCACGGTCGGGGTGAACCCGCGTCCGTCTTCCGTGATCGGCGGATTACGGACCCGGTGCGCGGGACGGTCGGCGGGGTGGGCGAACTGGTGGACAAGCCGGTAGAAGGTGGCCTGCGCAGGCATGGGCACCGTATCCCCGTGGCGGTCTTTGAGGAGCTG